>JAISTF010000046.1 GCA_031272745.1 Eubacteriales Family XIII. Incertae Sedis bacterium | reverse complement strand
GCCTTCAGCTTCGCGAAGGTCTTCTCGCCGATGCCGCTCACGTTCATCAAATCCTCCGGCTTCAAGAAGGCCCCGTACGTATTGCGATAGTCAATAATCTTTTGCGCGGTTGCCGGGCCGACGCCCGAGAGTTGCTGTAAGCCGTCCGAGTCCGCTGTATTGATGTTCACGATCCCGGACGCCGCTGCGGCAGCGGACCCGCCGACAGTGCCTGCCGTAGGGGCGGCATCCTGCCGCCCGCCCTGCCCCGCGCTCGTCGGCACATTCCCCGAAAGCACCTCATCCGCTGTCGGCACATAAATTTTGTCGCTGTCCGCCAGCACGACGGCCTGGTTCAGCCCGCTCACGTCCGCGTCGTCCGAGAGCCCGCCCGCGGCCGCGATCGCGTCGACGATGCGCGAACCGGCCGGCATCGCGATGACGCCCGGCGACGCCACGGCCCCGCCGACGTCGACAAACACAAACAGCGGCTCCGCGGCGTCCGCGGGTTCGTCTTGCGGGGTTTCCGCGACCGCCGCCGAAACCGCGGGCACATCCGCGTCCGCTCCCGCGTCCTGTGCAACCGCCGCCGAAACGCCGCCCGTTTCGACCACGTCGCCGCCGCCCCCTTCGAGCGCCGCGTACCGCGCCGCGCCGATCGCGACCAAGAGCAGCACGACCAACACCGCCACGAGCACCTTGCGCCCTTTCGGATCGCTGAGCAGGATCTTCCACTTCATTGTCATATTCCCCGACATCTTCACACCTCACACCTTACGCTGCAACAAAAATAAAAAATTGGCGTCGCGAACACGCGACACCATGGTTATACCATAAATTATTGAATATGTCAATATATTCTATTTCAAACAATCAATCCCTTATGATTCCTTGATGCCCGCAGCCACGAGCAGATTCGCGAGCGAGAGGCCGCCCGCGATGACGAAGACCCATTCCGGGCCGAAATCGGCCCATACGAAACCGCAGATCACGGAGCCGACGATCGCGAGGACGTGGTCGAGCGCCATGCCCGCGGAGAGCGACGGCGTGACGTCCGACGGCGTGACGGCGATGGATTTTATGTAGATCGATCGCACCATGTAAAACTGCGCCGTCATCTTGTCGACGATGTTCAGCAGATAGACAAGTGCCATGCCGATGCCCGTCAGCACGACGACGTTTTCGTTGACCCATTTGCTGAGGCAGCCGTAGGCGATGTAGATGGCGATGAAGACGGCGGCTTCGAGCATTTGCACCTTGCGCACGCCGATGGAGTCAACGAGCCTGCCGATGAACGGGACGAAGAAAATGCCGATGAACGCGCCAATGACGAAAAGGATCGACATGACGTCGGCCTTGAAGCCGAGCAGTTCGATGAGCACCCACGGGCTGTAGACATACATGATCTGCTTGCGTGCGCCGTAGATCGCGCAGAGAATATAGTATCGGCCGTACTCCTTGCGCCAGATGACTTTCGTCACGGGCACCTCCTCCTCTGCCTCGCGACCGGCCTTCTTGTGCAGGATCCCGAGAAAGATGGCAGCGAAGATGAAGCATGCGGCCGTGATGAGGAAGATCAGAATCGGCGTATCGAAATTGAAGACGCCGGAACGGAAGCCGAAGAAACAGACGATGCCCGCGAGCATCCCGAACGCCATGCGGATGCTGTTGAAGCGGCCGAGCACGCGCCCCATGTTTTCGCGCTTCGCGAGCGAGAGGCCGATGCTGTCGCTGAGCGGGATGAACATATGCTGCCCGAGCGAGAAGACAAACAGGAAGACGAGCATGACACCGAAGGACGGATGCCACAGCCCAAGCACGATGAAGCCGACCGCCCCGAAGACCTGCGCGACAATCGCCGTGCGGATGTCTTTCAGAAACGACAGCGCCGCAATGACGAACATCGACAGGATGCCGGGCAGTTCGCGCGGAAATTCGATGAGGCCGCGCTGCACCGCCGTGACGCCGTAGGCATCCTTGAAATAATTCGCGATGATCGAGTCGATGACGGATGAGTAGAAGCCGCTGAACACGCACACGATTCCAAACAGGATGATTGCGTTGCGCATGTTCCGCTGCCAGCGTGCGTTGTCGATTGTATTCTCTTGCCCGTTCATTTTTCTCCCCTGTCCTCTCTTTCACTCCCCCAACTCCAGCCGCATCACCTCGGGGTGGCAGCTCACGCCGTACTGCGGGCACGCGAAGCACTCGACGACCGCCGGCGCCTCTTCCCGCGGCACTTCCGCAAATCCGAATTTCCGGTAAAACCCCGGCGCCCGCGCAACGAGATAGATTTCGCGTCCGCCCCGCGCGCGCACCTCTTCGATGAGCAGCTCGAAGAGCTCCCTTCCGAGGCCCATCCCGCGCACGGACGCGTCCGTCGCGATGCCGTCGCAGATGAACCGCCCGTCCCGCTTCGCGAGCACGCACGCCCCGACGAGTCCGCCGTCCGGCTCCGCGTCCGCGCGCCAACAGCGCACGATCTCGTCGTCGCCATACTCCTCGCCTTCTTCAAATTCGAGGTCGTTCTCGATGAAAAACCCGATCAGGGGCCGGTAGTCATCCGTCACGGAAATCCGCACCATCGCCATCATACTCCTTCTATGAAAACATGTACAGTTTCACAAACAGCAGCGCCGTGATATGCGCCGGATAGAAGATATAGAATAACCATTTCCCCGCAGGGCTTGGCCGCGCCTCGCGCACCTTCATGGGGTCCCGGTGCTTTTGGATGAAGAACAGCGGCAGGAACTGGCACGCGAGCACGATCATGTACGCGTGGCGTGGGCTGAAGGCGAAGTTTGCGGAATCGCCCGCGACGGCCATGAGCGTGGCGGGGAACGCGTCCGCCCAGTCGCCGAGGAACGCCGTGTAGAGGTCCACCATGAGGATGCCGCAGAAGACGGCCGCGAGCACCCTGCGGTTTCCGAGCGTGTAGGCGAAGCCGATGATCATCGCCATGCCGAACAGCCCGTAGTCCGAAAACGCGCCGCCGATGAGGCAGCCCGCGGCCGCGAGCAGTTTCAGCGGGACGTTTTTGATTTCGTGCAGCGAACGCAGCAGCAACAGGCCGAACAGCATCGTGAAGATCACGTTGAGATCGAGAAAGTTTTCGGGCGTGATGACCGCGCCGAGCGTTTTGGCACCGTCCGGCGCTTTGAAATACGCGATGTACGGGATGTAGGAAAGCGCGGCGAAGACGAGCAGGCGGATCGTGTAGCGCGTCGCGTTGCGCGTACGGAAATACCCGACGCCGACGAGATAGAAGAAGATCGGCGCCGTGATGCGGCCGATTGCGTGCATGATCCAGTACGGCGGCAGGTAGTAGAGGGCGAGCGCGTCCGGCATCACATAGGGGACGTGGTCGACGACCATGCAGGCGATGGCGACGATTTTCAGCGTCATCGTCGAAAAGCCGCGCGCGTCCGCCTGTGGTGGATTCGCAGGGCCGATGGCCTTGGGTTGTTCATCCATTGGGCAAAGCACCTCCTTCCGCATCCAAAATCGCCGTGCGCGTGAAGACGGGCGTCAGCGCCGCCGCGTTGAGTCCCGCGTGGGCGCAGAACGCGTCGAAAAATACCTGCGGGTTCAGGAGCTTTCCCGCGCCCGCAGCCAGCGTCACCTCGACGAGCATCCGCCCACGCAAATCCTTCACCACACGCCACGACAGCATCAAAGCCCGTATATCCCGCACGTCGTCCTTCTCTTTCATACCATTGTCATTCTCGGGCTTGTCCCGAGAATCCAGCAACACCGGTTTCCTTTTCTTAGATACAAGCACGGATTCCTCCGCGAAAAACGCCCCCATCTTCTCCGGAGCCCCCGCGACCCCCTCGCAGTGGATCTCATACGTCGCCGCCGCCACATACGACGCCATCGACGTCGCATACTTCGCCGGCTTCTCAAAAACCCCCGTAACGCGAACCCCCTCCGGCAACCCCGCCTGCAACGCCGCCAGAACACCCGTAGGGGCGGCTTGTAGCCGCCCGCCCACCGCCACCTCAACCTCCAACACCTCGCACAACGAATGCATCCCCAGCGACAGCGGCAGCGCAAACCCCATCTTCGGATGCGGGCTGTACCCCTGCGTGTACGCTGGCCGCAACCCCGCCGTGCGCAGCGCGCGCAGAAACGCCCGCGCCAGATCAAGGTGCGAGATATACACCATACGCCCCGTCTTCACAAACGTGATGAGCAACTTCATCCGTACGCCTTTCCGTGTTCGATGAACGCCCACGGCAGCGCCGCGTCCGGCCCCGCATAGCGATCCTCCGGCGCGACGCCGGCTTCGGCGAATGCGCGAAGCCAGTTATGGTAATCAAAATGCTCGCGCCAGCTGTCAAAGCCGCTCCCCGCCCGCGCGGCGGCGAGCACGACGGCCGCCGTGTCCGCGTCGCCCTTCGCGAGCAGCATCTCGATGCGGCTCATGCGCGTGTCGTGGTATTTGAAATGGACGCCCTTGACGCGTTTGATTGCGTCTTTCAGCATGCGCACCTTCTCCATCAGCGCTTCCTCGGAATCCCCGCGCACGCGTTCGAGCGGCGTGCCGGGCTTCGGCACGAAATTCGAGACGCTGACGCTGAGCTGGAAACGGCCGGGCAGGCCGTGCTCCCGCGCAAGGCCATGCGCTTTTTGCTGCACGGCGCGCGCGAGCGTGACGATGCCTTCGAGGTCTTCCTGCGTCTCGCCGGGCAGCCCGATCATGAAATAGAATTTGAATTTGGAAAAACCGAGCGGCACCGCGACCTCGAGCGCGCGCATCAAATCGGCCTCCGTGATCTGCTTGCCGATCGCGTCGCGCAACCGCTGCGTGCCGGCCTCGGGCGCAAACGTCAGCGCCGTCGCCTTGTAGTCCGCGATCTTTGCAAGCGTTTCCTTGTTCAGCGAATCGAGCCGCAGCGACGGGAGCGACAGTGCCACGTCCATCGGCGCGAGCACGTCCATCAGCTCCGTGACGAGCCCCTCGATGCCCGGATAGTCCCCCGTGGACAGCGACAGCAGCGACGC
>JAISTF010000006.1 GCA_031272745.1 Eubacteriales Family XIII. Incertae Sedis bacterium | reverse complement strand
GCGTCCTACGGCAGCGCGCAGACGAAGCCGGCGTCGTTTTCGAAGACGCGGTCGTAGGCGTAGATCCGCGCCTTGTTGTTCTTGTAGAGTTCGCTGTCTTTGACGACGACCCAGATCTTTGCGTCGGATTCCGGCAGGGCAAACAGGCCCGTGACGGGCTGCTGGTCGATGTGCTCGTCGGCGAGGCAGTCGATCCAGTAGGCGTGCTCGAAGGCGTCGCAGACGGGCTCGACGCGGTTTTCGAAATAATTCGCCGCCGTCGACTCGCCGCGCGCCGCGCGCGCCGCCGCGCCGAGCTCGATGAAATCCCAATCGAGATAGACGACGTTTTTGCCGACGTCGAGCAGGTAGAGCATATTCGTGCTGTACACCTGGAAGCACACACCGGACGCGGGCGTCTGGACGGGGTTGATGTCGTATTTCTTTCCCGTGAGGCGCATCTCGAGGCCGAGCACGCCGACGACGCCGACGAGCCCCCATACGACCGCGTAGCACGCAAGGAAGGCGATGCTGCGCTTGCGGTTTGCGAGCGCGTCCGCCGCGAGCCCCGCGAGGAAGAGGATCAGGAACCATGCGGCAAAATTGAGCTTGTAGTAGTAATACGTGCTGACCCCGCCGCGCCACATCTGCACAAAGAAGTATCCCTGGAACAGCGCGAAGATGACGGCGAGGACGCGCGCGAAGTCGCGGTGCTCCCGCCGCGCCGCCATGACGACGGCGAGCACGGCGAAGGGCAGGTACGGCAGGAAGTCCGTATAGAGGTTGCGGAAGATCGCGCCCTCGGCCGTGAGCTGGCTCCCCGCGGACGCCGCATCCCCGCGCCCGACCACCATCGTGAACACGACCGTCAGGATTACGGGAACCGCGAAGACGCAGATCTCTTTTTTCAGGACGGGGACGAGGCAGAGGTCCCCTTTCGCTTCGGCCTGCGTCCGCGCGCGCAGCGCGATTGCGACGAAGGCCGCGACGTACACGGGCGGCGCGAACAACGTGTAACTGACGCCGACGCCGAAGCAGCCCATCGAGATCACGGCGAGGCCGATCCACGGCTTCATGCCGTCCGCGTGCAGCAGCTTCGCACCGATCTGCGTGAAAATGACGAGGCTTACGGAGATGCCGAGGTAGCCGAAGCCGTAGAGCCCGTTGTTCAGCGGATAGCCGAGCGCGTACGCGAAAGCGAGCGCGAAGAACACGCCGCACTGAAAATTTTTGCCCGAGTATTGCCGCAGCGCCGCGTAGAACAGCAGGCCCGCGAGCCAGAGGTTCACGGCTTCCTTGATCTCGAACGCGCGGAACGCGAGCACGTCCGGAAACGCGGGCGACAGCAGCTCCATGAACATGGCGTTGGCCATATGCCCGAAGAACATATTCGGATAGGTATAGATCACGGACTGCGCGGCGACGACGTGCTGCGCCGCGGACAGCCGGTCGACGGGATCGATCGTCGAATAGACGATCGGCGCGGACGTGCAGAAGCGCAGATACGCGATGTACGCCACCGCGACGGCCAGCGCCACGGCGAACACGATGTCGATGACGCGCACAGCGTACCGCTGGAGCTTTTTGCCGCGTATCCCAAACCGGTAGATCAAAAACGCGACGACGAAATTCGCGATCCCCACGGAGAGGATCGACACCGGCACATGCGCCAGCGACAGCACGCCGCCGAGAAACGCCATCCAGCATTCGTACGCCATGATCGCGATGGCAAGCCACACCACCGCGTTCTGCCGCTCCCCGGACTTGGGATAGAAGAAAACGCAGGCGAACAGCGCCGCCGCGGACAGGATATAGAAAATCGAAACGCCTATCATGGAACGTAGTATACCATCATCGCCGCGGCAGGCGCAGGGGGGCGCGCAGTTCTGCCGAGAGGCCCAACGCCGCAAAGACCGTGAAGGCGGGAAAGAACGGCATGAAATACCGCGATGAAACCTCCACCGCGAGGCTTGCGCAAAACAGCACGACCGTGAAGCCCGCGAGAAAGACGGAAAAATCGGGCGCTGTCCGACGCAACCGGCCTATGAAGAAACGCAACGCAAAGACGAAGAGCAAAAACCAGTACGCACCCGAGACGGCCTTCAGTGCGTCGACGCGCGCGCGCTCCGCCGCCCCGATCTCCGGGTCAAACCACGGATAGGAGATGGCCGCCGTCGTAGAAACCATGCTTCGCTGGCTGCCGCCGAGGATCACGGATTTGCGTACGATCAATTCGGCGGCGCCGAACGCGCCGAGCGCCCGCCACCGCTCAAAAGCTTCCGCTTGCAACCGCCGGTAAGCCGCGCTGACATCCCCCTCTTCCTCCACCACGCCAAGAGCGTGCGTGCTGTCTTCCTGGTTCCAGTTTCCGCCCGAATCAAAATTGCTCCCGATGTACAAATTCCAACCCTGCGGATGCGCGTTGACAGGGTATCCCGTTTCCGCTGCAACGTGCTGCTGCCAGAAGGCGGCAAGGCTGAAGAAGACGGCCGCCATGACGGCAAGCGACAACAGGCAGCCGCGCAAGGGATTCCGCCCGCCTTCCCTGCGGCGCCGGAGCACAAGGATCAGAAAATACACGCCCACGCAGGCAAACACCACCGCGCCGAACGGTCGCAGCACGTGGAACGCGAACAGCGCGAGCCCCGTCGCGCCGCTCCACGGCAGAAGTTTTTTCACATCGCCGAGAGAGCCGAACAGATGGCTCAATAGCGCGAGCACAGTGAGAAAAGCGGCGTTGACCGCAACCGGCGGCAGGCTGACCGCGCAGAACACAATGTTGTAGGGGCTGATCCACCAGACAGCCGCCGTGAGAACAGCAAGCCTACGGCTTCCCGAGATCCGGCGCACGAGATGGCAGAGCAAAAGGACGGACGCGACGTCAAGCAGCGTATTGAGCGCCACGATGCCGCCCGTCGCGCCAAAGACGCGGAACGCCGCGCCGAGCAGACAGGAATATCCGTATAGATGCGGGAACATCGCGACAAAGAGGCCATCCCCGACGGTCTCGCCGCCTGTGTCCGCAAACGTGAGCGCGCGCCTCAGAAAATCGGCGGGGTCGCTCACGGGCGCGTATTCGAGCGCGAGAAACGCAAGGCGCGCGACGAGGCCGAGCGCAAAAATACAGACCGCCAGAACGGCAAAATGCGCTCGCGCCCACGCGGCGAGGCCCGGCAGAAGCCGCCGTCCGAAAACGACGGCGCAAATTCCGGCGACCATGATGACGATAAAGGCAGAAACCATCCCTTCGCGAAAAACCTGCCATTCCCGCATCACGCCGACAACCGCGAGCCATCCTCCGAGGCAGAGCGAAAGGACGCCGACCGTTCTCACGAGTCCCCCGGATACGCCCTTTGTTTCGCCCGTCTGCGCCATCCGCCGCCTCAGTACCACCAGTAGACGTTCGTCGCAAACGTGGTATGGTACAGCCACCAAGCGTAGACGGCAAACGCACACAGCGCAGCGACGGGGGCTATTTTGATTTTTGTGCTCCGGATCAACATCAGAATCACGATCAGAAGCAACACGTTCGACAGGAAAAACGGGCGGCTTTCCGACGCCCACACGGTCGCGGAGAAGCCGATGAGGATGCCGCTCAGGAACGACGCGAGGTACAGCACGCACGCGAGGACGCGGTCACGGTGGTCGGGAAAGGCAAAGAGGAGCGGCACAAAAACCGACAGGACGCAGACGAGCGACAGCACCGCCAGCGACAGCGGTCCGGCTTCGAGACCGCCGTCCATCGGCGGCGTGTTATTCAAAAAATCGAGGAAGGAGTCCATGCCGAAGGGGAGCGCGGACGGGCGGCCGAGCATGCCCGCGGACATTTCCGTGTAGACCCAGAAGCGCAGGGGCAGCGCGTGCGCGAGGGCCCAGGCCACCGCGAAGAGGCCGCCGAAGCGGAAGACGCCGCGCGCGCGCCGGAAGCAGAGCAGGGCCGCGAGCACGGCGAGTACGAGGAAGAGGATGTTCGAGCTGTGCAGCAGGTGCGTGTCGTAGACGTTCACGCCGAGCATCAGTTTGTCGGGCAGCGAGAAGTCCGCGAACGCGGGGAAGAGCGCGAGCTCCTCCTTCAGCAGGACGCGCGGGGACGTGAAGTCGCCGTAGAAAAACGCCGCGCAGACCACAAGCATGAGCGCGAACTGCGCCCAGAGGACCGCCGGCGGACGGCGTTTGCGCCGCAGGCCGTACGCGAGGATGAGCACGGCCACGCCGATCTGCACGGCCGCCGTCTGCTCCGTGAAGGCCGCGCAGAGGCTGCCGAGAAAGCACAGGGGCAGCCAGCCGGCCTTGAGCAGCGGGCCCTTTTCGTAGAGATGGTAGCCGAATGGCAGCAGGCCGATCAGCATCGCGCACACGGGCCACAGGTAGTAGAAGGAGCCCGTGAACCAGACGGCGCCGGACGTGATGACGTTCGGGAAGACGAGAAAGAGCAGCAGGCAGGCGAGCGCGCCGAGCGCGGCCTTCGCGCGCGCGTTCGGGCCCTTCGCGCCGTCGAGCCCCGTGCCGGTGCGCGCCCACAGCGAGACGACGCCGAGCAGGACCGTCATGACGGCCGCGTTGCAGACCTTCCACAGCGGCAGGCGGAACAGGAAGCCCGCGAAGAGCGTGTCGGAGAACAGGCGCGGCTGCCACTCCTCCGCGCGCATCCGCACCCAGTCGAGCACGCCCATGTTCCGGATCGCGTCAAGGTGCGCCGTGTCGTCCGAGGCGCCGCGCAGCTCGATCGGCAGCAGCAGCGCGTAGAACGCGACGAAGAAAGCGAGGAACGGAAGGACGGCGAGAATCTGGTTCCAAACGGCTTTGTAGTTCATGCTATAATTATAGCATGAGCGCAAGATTGTATATCGTCGTACCATGCTATAACGAAGAGGAAGTGCTGCCGGAAACGGCAAAGCGGCTGCGCGCGAAAATGCGCGCGCTCGCGGAGGCGGGGACGGTTTCGGCCGACAGCCGCATCTGCTTCGTGAACGACGGGTCGAAGGATCGGACGTGGGAGATCATCCGCGCCCTGCACGAAGAGGACCCCGTGTTTTCGGGCGTGAACCTGAGCCGCAACCGCGGCCACCAAAACGCGCTGCTCGCGGGGCTCATGACCGTGAAGGACGGCTGCGACGTCACGATCTCGATGGACGCGGATCTGCAGGACGACATCGAGGCGGTGGACGCGATGCTCGCGAAATTTGCGGAAGGCTTCGACGTCGTCTATGGCGTGCGGTCGAGCCGCGAAAAGGACACGGCCTTCAAGCGCAGCACGGCGCTCGCCTATTACCGGCTGCTCTCGCGGCTCGGCGTCGAGTCCGTCTACAACCACGCGGATTACCGGCTCCTGAGCCGGCGGGCGCTCGACGGCCTCGCCGAATTCAAAGAAGTGAACCTCTTCCTGCGCGGCATGGTGCCGCTCGTGGGCTTTCCGTCCGCGACCGTCGAGTACGAGCGCGGCGAGCGTTTCGCGGGCGAGAGCAAATACCCCTTCCGCAAGATGTTTGCCTTCGCGGTCGAGGGCATCACGTCGCTGTCCGTGAAGCCCATCCGCTTCATCACGAACCTCGGCGTCGTGATCTTCCTCATCGCCATCGTCGTCGCCGTCGTCTTCATCGTGCAGTATTTCCTCGGCCTGACGGTGCCCGGCTGGGCGTCGACTGTCGTGTCGATCTGGGCACTCGGCGGCCTGCAGCTTTTGGCCATCGGCGTCATCGGCGAGTACATCGGCAAGATCTATCTGGAGACGAAGGCGCGGCCGCGGTTTCTTGTAGAGGATTTTCTCGACGCATGAAGAAAGTCATCACCTACGGAACGTTTGACCTCTTCCATGAGGGCCACCGGCGATTGCTTGAGCGCGCGAAAGCGCTCGGGGATCATTTGATCGTCGGCGTGACGAGCGACCGCTTCGACCGCGAGCGCGGCAAGGCGGGCGTGCGGCAGAGCCTGCTCGAACGCGTCGAGAACGTGCGGGCGTCCGGCCTCGCGGACGAGATCCTCGTCGAGGAATACGTCGGGCAGAAGCAGGACGACATCGTGCGCTGCGAGGTCGACGTCTTCGCGATCGGCAGCGATTGGGAAGGGGTCTTCGACGATTTGTCCGAGTGGTGCGAGGTGGTCTACCTGCCGCGCACGGAAGGCGTCTCAAGCACGGATTTGCGGCGCAAGCTCGACACGGTCGACCGGCGCGAGGGCTCGCGGCTCTTCACGCTCGGCCCCGTCGAGATGTTTCCCGAGACGCGCAAAATCCTCGCGCGGCAGCTGCCGTATTTTCGCACGGCGGCGTTTTCCGAAATCGTCATAGACTGCGCGACGCGGCTCAAGCGGCTCGCCGGCGCGCCCGCGGACGCGCACGTTTTCCTGCTGACCGGCTCGGGCACGGCCGCGATGGAAGCGGTGGTCGCGGGCTGCTTCGACGCGGACGATTCCCTGCTCGTCGTGGACGGCGGCGGCTTCGGCCACCGCTTCTCCGAGATCGCCGCGCTGCACGGAATCCCCCATACGGCGATCCCGCCGGACGACGGCCCGCCGGGTCTTTCGGGGCTGCCGGACGCCCCCCGCACGGCCCTGCTCATCAACCACCACGAGACGTCCGTCGGGCGGCTGTACGACCTCGCGGCCTATGCCGAAGCCTGCCGCGCGCGCGGCATGTTCCTCGTCGTCGACGCGATCAGCTCGTTCCTCGCGGACCCGCTCGACTTTTCGGCGCTCGGGATCGATGCGTTCATCGTCAGCGCGCAGAAAGCGCTCGCGCTACCGCCGGGCCTGTCGGCCGTAATCCTGTCGGACCGGCTCTTCCGCCGCATCGCGGAAAAACGGATTCCGCCCTTCTCGCTCTACTTCGATTTCACGGAAGCCGAAAAGGACGCTGTGCGCGGGCAGACGCCGTTCACGCCGGCGGTCGGCACGATCCTCGCGCTGCGCGAGCGGCTCGCCGGCATCGAGGAAGACGGCGGCGCGGCGGCGCAGGTCGCGAAGACGAAGGCGCTCGCCGAGGACTTCCGCGCCCGCCTCGCAAAGCTCATCGCCGAAGGGCTGCCCGTCGCCGTCCCCGACCACCCGCTGTCCAACGCCTGCACGCCGCTTCTCTTCCCGCGCGGAAACGCGGCCGACATCTACCGCCGCCTCTCCGAGGAACACGGCGTCTGGCTCAACCCGAACGGCGGGGCGGAAAAGGACACGATGCTGCGCGTCGGGCATCTCGGCGATCTGACGTGCGACGACGGCGCGCGGCTCGCGGAACTGCTGGCGTCGCTGCTGAGGGAGTCCCGTTGATCACCGTCATCATCCCCGTCTACAACGCCAAACACACGCTTGCGCGCTGCTTGGACAGCGTGCTGGCGCAGACGTACGCGGACCTCGAAGTGCTGTGCGTCGACGACGGCAGCACGGACGGCAGCGCGAAGATCCTCGCCGCCTACGCGGAAAAAGATCCGCGCGTCCGCGCCATAGAACTGACGGAAAACAAACGGCCCGCCGCCGCGCGCAACCTCGGGCTCGCCGAGGCGCAGGGGGAGCACATCGGCTGTGTCGACGCGGACGACTTCATCGACCCGCCGATGTACGAACGGCTGCTGGCGCTG
>JAISTF010000189.1 GCA_031272745.1 Eubacteriales Family XIII. Incertae Sedis bacterium | reverse complement strand
GCTCATTATTGTTTGCTGGAATTGTTCGGGAAACCTCGCATCGCTCACGCTTTCGCATAAACCATGCATAGTTTCCTTGTACGTTTGTTTTTGTACATTTTGGTCCAGCCAATTTGCTTTTGGCCGAACCCTGCGCTATGAAGTTTTCAAGGTTCCCGGCCGCGCGGGAAGCGTTTGCTTTCCGTGCGGCGCAATTGTTTATTATACGGACTTCTGACCCCCGCGTCAACAGGTATTTTCTGGAATATTCAACATTTCTCCCTCTGCCCTCCTACGCTTCCGGCGGGGCGAAACGGCGCAGGACGGCGCCGAGGCTTTCGATGTCGACGGGCTTCGTGAGCACGCCGTCGAAGCCGTTTTCGTAGTATTGCTGCTCGCTGCCGAGGATGGCGTTGGCGGTCAGGGCGACGATGGGGACGTCCTGCGCATAGTCCGTGCCGATTTCGTCGCGGATGATGCGCACCGCCTGCACGCCGTCGAGATCCGGCATCTGGTGGTCCATAAGGATCAGGTCGTAGCGCGTCTTCGCCTCGCGCACGAGCGCGACCGCCTCGCGGCCGCCTTCCGCAAGGTCCGCCTCGATGCCAAACATCGCGAGCATCTCCTTCGCGACCTCGAGGTTGATGTCCACGTCGTCGACGACGAGCACGCGGACCCAGGGCATGGACACGATCTCGGCGCTGTGCGCGGAAGCCCGCTCCTCGCGGTAGGCGAAGGATTCCAGCGCGCGCTTCACGTCCGGCCCGATCGGGGTCGGGTCGGCCACGGCCTGCCGGATGGACGCCAGGAAGGTGCTCCCCTTGCCGTAGACGCTCGTCACGGAGACGCCGCCGCCCATCCGCTCGGCGAGCTCGCGCGTGATGGACAGCCCGAGGCCCGTGCCCTCGATGCCCTGGTTGTCCCGCTCGTTGACCTTTTTGTAATCCTTGAAAATCTCGGGGATGTCTTCCTCGCGGATGCCCTGCCCCGTATCCGAAACGGAAAACAACAGGTCGACGCTGCCGTCCCGCGCGTCCGTGTCCTGCACGGAAACCATCAACCGCACCTCGCCGCGCTTTGTGTATTTGACGGCATTGCTCAAATAATTATTCAATATCTGCTGCACGCGCAACGCGTCGCCGCGCAGTTTTTTCGGAATGCGCTCGTCCACCTCAAAGCGGAATACGACGGGCTTGTCGGCGATGCGTACGATGTTTTGGGAGACGGCGTCGCTGAGCAGGCTCGCGACCTCGTATTCGTTTTCGACGAGGTCGAGGTGGCCGGATTCGATCTTGGAGATGTCGAGGACGTCGTTGATGACGGAAAGCAGGTTCTTGCCGGAACCGTAGATTTTTTCGAGGTCGCCCTGCAGCGGGGCCAGGTCCGCGGACGGCGAATCCGAGACCTTGCGCAGCGCCATCTCGCTCACGCCGAGGATGGCGTTGAGCGGCGTGCGCATCTCGTGGCTCATATGGGCGAGGAAGGCGGATTTCGCGCTCGACGCTTCCTCGGCTTCGCGCACCATATCCAGGTAGGCGGAGACGTCGGAGAGGATGATGAGCTGGCCGGACATCCTGCGCGTGCGGCTGTACACGTTTTGCCGGATGATGTTGAACGTCCGGATTTCGTCCGCGCCGTCCGGCGTGCGCCGCCCCAGCGAAAACTGCTTCCGCCCTTTTTCGTCGCGCGTCTCCTCCGTCACAACGGAAGCGATGTAGTCCTTGAATTCTTCGAGCGTCGTCTTGCCGACCGTGAGCGTGAACTCCGGAAACGACGTGACGAACGCGGGGTTGGTGTCCGTGATGACGCCCTTCGTGTCGACGAGCAGGATGGCGTCGCCGTAGGATTCGAAGACGTCCGTGAGCGCCGACGCTTTGAAATGGCTGAGCCGCGTGCGGTAGAAATACAGCGAGAACAGGATGAACATGAGCGCGAAGCCGAACGGCGCGACGTCCTGCTGCATGGTGATGACGCCGACGGTGAACAGCACGTTCACGGCGATCGGGATCGCGCAGCACAGGATCCAGCTCACCGCGAAGGCCCGCGGCGGTTTCGTTTTGAAGATGTACCGGCACAGCAGGATCACGGACAGCGCGACGCCGGCGTACGCGAGCCCCGCGTGGTACGCAAACAGCGGCCCGTACTCGGGCAGCGGGATGCCGTCCTTCGCGAAGATGAGGCGGTGGGCGTTGTTCGTCAGCAGCAGCGCCACGTCGGAGACGAGCAGCGCGACGACCGGCACCATGACGGGCTTCGAGGAGAAGAGCCGCAGGCCGCTGATGCGCGCGACGTACCCGAAAAAGAAGTACGGCGCGAGCAGCAGCATGATCGACCGCAGGGTGTAGAAGAAGGCATAGCTGTACGGCGCGGAGATCATGAGGATGGCGTCGAAAATCGTCCAATAACAAGTCGCGACTCCCATCGCCATGAGGTAGCGGACCTTTGCGTCCTGTTTGTCCGCAAACCAAATCAGCCCGAGAAAATACAGGTTCACGGTGAATATGATGATCGATATTGAAAACATCACCAACTGATTCATAAGGAATATATACCCCGAAGCCGCGGATTTATGCAGAAAATCATCGAAGAGACGGGCCGGTCGCGGCGTCCGGAATCATGCGGAAGCAGACATCGTGGCCCGCGATGAGGTTGCCTTCGTGCGCAAAGAAAATGTGGCCGGACGCGGGCGCATGGACGCGCTCCTTCTCCTCTCCCGTGAAGGGGTCGCGGATGACGGC
>JAISTF010000146.1 GCA_031272745.1 Eubacteriales Family XIII. Incertae Sedis bacterium | reverse complement strand
CATCGCGCCGGCCAACCGCGCGGTGCGGATTTCGTCTTTGGAAGCCATCCGGCATGAGTGATGAAAAGGAGGATTTGTGATGAAGATTGAGCGGGACGAGTTTTTGAAAGAGGCGGCGGCGTACGAGCCCGTCTACACGGAGAACGACAACACGGCGTATTGCCCGACCTGCAACAAGACGCTTGCGCTGAAGGCGGGGGACGAGATCCCGATCTGCTGCGGGAAGCTGATGGAGTTGATCGACTGATTGCCGATCGGCGGAAACCATGACAAATGTCATGGTCAAGACAAGCGCCTGTCACTATGCGGCAGGCGCGCTTTTTTGTAGGAGATAGGGGTGGAAGGGAGAAAACCGATGGAATATGTAAAAGTCTATAGGGTGACAAAGAGATACGGGGAATTCACGGCGGTGGACAATCTGTCGTTCACGGTGAACAAGGGCGAGATCTTCGGCTTCCTCGGGCCGAACGGCGCGGGCAAGACGACGACGCTGAACGTGCTGTCGACGCTGTCGGACTTCGACGGCGGCGAGGTGGAGATCGCGGGGTATGCGTTGCCGAAGCAGGAGTTTTCGGTGAAGCGGATCCTCGGCCTTGTGCCGCAGGAGATTGCGCTGTACATGGATCTGACGGCGCAGGAAAACGTGACGATGTTTGCGTCGCTCTACGGGCTGTCGGGCGCGGCGCTGCGGGCGGCGGTCGACGAGGCGCTCGCCTTTGTCGGGCTTGCGGACGAGGCGAAGAAGCGCGTGAAAAAGATGAGCGGCGGACAGCAAAGGCGGCTCAACATCGCGTGCGGCATCGCGCACGGGCCGGAGCTCATCATCATGGACGAGCCGACGGTCGGGGTCGACGCGCGCAGCCGCGAGCTCATCATGGGGTCGATTCGCACGCTGAACGAGCGCGGGGCGACGATCATCTACACGTCGCATTATATGCCCGAGGTGCAGGAGCTTGCGGACCGCATCGCGATCATCGACCACGGCCGCCTCGCGGGCATCGGGACGGAAGAGGAGCTGTTGGAGCATGTGACGGACAGGAAGACGCTTCGCATCGGTGTCGATGACAAAAATGCTGTCTTTCTAAGCAAAGGGGTAGAGGGAAAAAGCGATGTCATTCTGCGCGAAGTCGCAGAATCCAGCAAAAATCTATTGGAGCAAATCTCGCGTCTCCCCGGCGTGAAGCATGCGGCGTTTTCGGACGGGCAGCTGCGGGTCGACGTGGACCTCACGCTGCCGTCGATCTCGCCGATCCTCGGCGTACTCATGGAGCGCGGCGTCGCCGTGAAGTCTCTCGCGGAGGAGGCGCCGACGCTCGAGACGACCTTCCTCGCGTTGACGGGCAACGAACTGACAAAGGAGGGCGCGTGATGTTTCAGCAGGCAAAAGGCTACCTTCTCGAATACTTCCGCGACAAGTCGGCCCTCTTCTTCTCGCTTTTGTTCCCGGCGCTGCTGTGCTTCATCCTCGGCAGCATGCTGCAGAGCTTGGACAATCCCGATGAACCGCTCGGCGAAATCCGCGTCGCGGCCGCCGTGGAGACGGAGGACGAGGCGTTCGGAGCCGGCGTGGCGGCGTTCATGGACGGTTTGACGGACAGCGCGGACGTGGTGCTCGTCGGCGGGGTCGGCCAGGGCGCGGACGCGGCGCGGGGCTTGGTCGACGCGGGCGACGCGGACGCCGCGCTCGTGTTTTCGGACGGGGAGATCGCCGTCTACGAAGGCGCGGACTATCTGTTGTCCAACGCCGTCCGCCTGATCGCGCAGGGGTTTGCGCGGCAGTATGATGCGATTTTCGTCGCGGTGACGGAGAATCCGGAGAGCTATCCCCAAATCGCGGCGGTGCAGGAACAGGACGCGGGCGGGTTCACGGAGAGGCAGGTCTCGGGCGTGAACCGCAGCATGATGGACTTCTACGCGGTGGCGATGATCGTGATGATCGCGTTCATGGGCAACGGGATCGGCGGCGCGTCTGCGCTTTACTTCGGACGGCAGAACGGCACGTTGCGGCGCGTTTGCGCGTCGCCGAAGTCGCGCGCGCAGGTCTTCTTCGGGTACCTGCTCGGCGGGCTCGTGCAGAGCGCGGTACAGGCGGCGGTCGTGATGGTCTGCGCATACTTTCTCTTCGGCGCGTCCTACGCGGACCGGTGGCAGGACAACGTGCTGCTCTTTTGCTTCTTCTTGGTGCTCGGCGCGGCGATTTCCGGCGTATGCAACCTCGTCGGACTGTTTGTGAGGTTCAATCCATATACGCCGCTGATGGCCGTCTTCTGGGCGATGCTGTATATGTCCGGCACGTTCAACAAAGACATTGCGCTCGGGGGCGTCACGCTGCCGCCGACAGCCGCGCTCGAAGCCGCGTTTGATCTGACGGTCTTCGGCCGCGACGGGAAGGTGCTTTTCGCGATGGCGATCTGCGCCGTCATCATTCTCGCCAGCGGGTGGATCGGGTCTCTCATGCTGAGAAGAAAGGCGGTCGTGCTATGAAGAATTTTGCAATCCTGCTCCGGAACGGCCTCTTGCGCGGGCGCAAGACAATCCTGCTCGCGCTGGCGATGTCGTTTCTCGTCGCCTGGGTCGGCTACGCGATCATGTCGATGTACACGGAGGAGACGGTGACGAAAGTGAACGTGGCCGTCACGGACAAGGATGGGAGCGCGGCTTCCGCAGACCTCTGCCGCTATCTCGAAGAGAAGCTGAACATGGCGGTGCAGACAGGTCTTTCGCAGGCGGACATCCAGACGGCGCTCGTCGAAAAGGACATCTCCTGCGCGCTTACGATACCAGCCGGATTCGAGGCCGCGCTGCTGGCCGGACGGGGCGATGCGGCGGCGGCGAAAAAGGTCGCGGTTCTCTCGCTCGACGACTACGCCAACGAAGCCTTTGTGCGCAGTTATATCGAGTCGTATGTGCTGTCGCTCGCGGAGCTTTCGGCGGCGGCGGACGGGGATGAGGCGGCTTTTGCGAAGATGCTGGGAGAAGCGGGTGAGGGCGGCACGGACATCGTTATTGTAAAAAAAGACGCGGCGTTGCTCGAAAAAGAGATGCAGCAGGAAGGGTTCAATGTGGCGATGAGCATTTACGACATGCTTTGCTTCTTAGTCGCGGTGCTCGCGGCGTCGATGCTGGTCGCGGACCGCAAGGCCGGCACGTACCGGCGGCTGAAGGCGGGGCGCGTGACGTCGGTCGAATACACGGCGGCGTACAGCGTGCTGTTCCTCGTGTTCGCGCTCGCGATGGCGGTGGTGCCGACGGCGCTGTGCGCGGCGAGCGGCGTGCAGACGGGCGTGCCGTTTTCGGTGACGCTCGGCGTGACCGTGTGCTTCTCGGTGTTCATCGTGGGGCTCGGGCTTTTGGTGGGCGTGGCGGCGCCGTCGATGAACGCGGTCATCGGGGTGCTCGTGCCGGCGGCGACGATCACGTCGATGCTCGGCGGGGGGTGGTTCCCGCTCGAAACGGTGCCGCAGGTGTTCAAGAGCATCGCGCGGTTCATGCCGCAGTATTGGGTGAACGACACGCTCGAATCGTTCCAGCGGGGCGACGGGCAGTTCGGGCTGACGGCGGCGATCCTGTTGCTCGCGGCCGCGGTCTGCTTCGTGCTTGCGGGCGTGCGCTTCGCAAGCAGCCGCGAGCGGCCGGTGTAGGGGGCGCGGGGGCTGGGAATCGGCCGCTGCAGGCACACCCGGCATCGCGCCACGAATTGGCAACGGCTGGGAATCGGCGGCGCCACACCCGGCGTGCCGGCGGAGGGCGGTTGGCGGCTGTGCTATACTTTGCGGTATGAAGGAGCGGGATCTTTTCCTTTATATATGCGGGCTGGCGGCGTTGGCGGTCGGGGTCTGGGTGTTTTCAGGCGCGGCGTTTGAGGCGCGGCTCGTCTGGTTTTTGGCCTGTGTGGTGTTGCTGAGCGTGGGGCTGTTGCTTGCGGCGGTGCGGTTGCCGGAGCGCCGCGCGCTGCGCATCGTGCCGTGGTTGGCGGCGCTCGTGGCGCTCGCGCGGTGCGGCGACGGGGCGGGGGTGTTGCCGTTTTTGGCGGTGCTGGCGGCGGCGTTGGCGTTTTGGCCGGTAGGGTCGACGGCGGTCTCGGTGGGCGGATTATCGGGTTCGCGGGCGGGGCAAGCCCCGCCCCTACGGGGAGCGTCGGCCGGCAACAGTTCATCAGCGGGCGGTGAGTCGGCTTCGTCGCGGGCGGGGCAAGCCCCGCCCCTACGAGCGGGGTCGCGAGGTGGCGGTTTTTCGGCGGGCGGCAGGATGCCGCCCCTACAATCGGCCCCGGGGTTTCGGAGCGTCCTCGGCGGGGTCGCGTTTGCGTGCGTGGTTTCGCTGGTCGCAGGGCTTGTGTTCCGGCAGCTCGGGCGGTTTCCGGATGGGGCGCAGGGCGGCTGGCTCGTCGGGGTCACGGCGCTCTTCCTGGGGTTTTCGCTGTACGCGCTATACCTTTTGAAGCGGCGTGAAGAGGACGCGTTGTTGCACGAACGGCGCAGCGGCGAGCTTGAGGACGCGAAGGAGCGGATGCAGAGCCAGCGGCGCGTATCGAAGAGCGTCGAGCAGGTGAGCAAACTCGAGGAGCGCAACCGGCTCGCGGCGCGCATCCACGACCAGATCGGGCACGGCATGAGCGGCTCAATCCTGCTGCTCGAAGGGGCGGCGGGGATCATGGACCGCGATCCGGAAAAGGCCAAGGAGACGATCACCGGCGTCGCGCAGCAGCTGCGCGAGAGCGTCGACGAGATTCGCCGGATGCTGCGCGAGGAGCGCAGCGAAAACGCGGCCGTGAGCCTCGCGCAGATCGAGCGTGAGCTAAAGGTGTTTGAGGGCGCGCACGCGGGCATCCGCACCGCGCTGTTGGCGGAGGGCGACCTCTCCGCCGTGCCCGGCGCGGTCTGGCGCTGTGTCTACGAAAATCTTCAGGAGGCGTTGACGAATACGCTGAAGCACGCGCCCGGCGCGACGGCCTTCACGGTCAAGGCGGCCAGCAAGGATCGCCTGCTGCGCGTGGAGTTTTCGGACAACGGCGGGTCGCTTGGAGCCGAGTCCCTTATCACAAAAAGCATCGGCCTGCAAAACATGGAGGAGCGCTGTGCCCTGTGCTACGGCCGCTGCTTCTTCCGCGCCGAGCCGGACGGCTTCCGCATCGTCATGACCTTCCCGCTGCGAAACACGGAGCTGCCGTAACACAGGGCACAGCAGTTGCGCCATGCCGGGTCGCGGCCTACCCCCTCTGAAAGTATTTCACCGCGATTTGCGTGCGGTGCTCGAGGCCTGTCTTTTCGAGGATCGTCGAGATGTGGTTGCGCACCGTGCCGTCCGCGAGGAAGAGCCGTTCGGCGATCTGCGTGTTGGACAGGCCCTCGGCGACGAGCGCCGCGATTTCGAGTTCGCGCGGCGTCAGGTCGGCAAACACGTCGCCGCCGTCGCCGTCCGCACCCGCACCCGCGCCGCCGCCGTGCCGCGACGCGCCCGCGAGCGCCATTTCACGGATGAAGTCGATCACGTCCGGCGCGAAGACCGTCCCGCCCTGCGCGACCGTTTCGATCGCCGCGAAGATGCGCTCGGGCGGGCTGTTCTTCAGGATGTACCCGCGCGCGCCGACTTCGAGCGCCTTTGCGATGAGCTCCGGCTCGTCGAACGTCGTGAGGAGCAGCGGTGCCGCGAGGTCGTCCGCCAAAAGCGCCGCCGCCGCCTCGATCCCGTTCATGACGGGCATCCGGATGTCGAGCACCGCCACGTCGGGGCGCTCGCGCCGGCAGACCGCGACGGCCTCGCTCCCGTCCTTCGCCGTGCCGACCACCTCGAAGCTGTCCTTCCCCGACAGGACCATCGACAGCCCCTGCAAAATGATGGCGTCATCGTCCGCCAGTACAATCCGAATCTTGTCCATGAAGCACCTACTCCCGCAACAACGTTATTCCAATAACATCAACCATAGTATACAACATTCCACAACTTCCAATTTGTGCTACAATAACCGCATGAAGGTATTTGACCTCGAAAACAAGCGGACGTGGGACGCGGAGGCGCTGCCGGACGGGGCGGCGGACAGCGCGGCGCTGTTCGTGCTCTGCCGGCCGAAGGACGTGCCGACGCTTGCGGACGTGTTCGGGTGGAGCAGGCGCAGCGTCGACGAGTGCTGCGGCAAGGCCGAGCGCAACCACCACATCCTGTTCGAAGGCTACGATTTCGTGTCGTTCGCGCACGTCGACATGGAGGACGCCGAGGTCGGCACGCATTTCTTCCAGGTCTACGTGTCCGCGCGCTACGTGGTGCTCGTGCTCGACACCGACCGCAAGCCTTGCCTGCGGCGCATCGAGGAGAAGATGCTCGAGGCCGCGGCCGCGCAGAAGTCGGCGGACGGCGCGCTGAACCGGTTGTACGCGTTCATCCTCTACGAGCTGTTTTTGGATTATTACGATTTGCTCGAAAGCGTCGAGGACCGGCTCGAAACCATGTCCGAATCCATCGTCTCCGGCAAAGGGCCGCTCGACGACCTCTTCCCGAAAATCGACATGCTCCGCCGCGTCGCCTACCAGTCGAAAAAGCAGGTGCGCGCCGTCAACTACCTCTGTGACCAGATCCAACTCGACGACAACGAGTTGATCGCCAAGACGGAGATGCGGCATTTTCGCAGCGTGTTCGCCGGCTTCCGCAAGCTCAACGATTTCGCGGGCAGCATCTATGTGATGTCCGGCGAGATTCTCAACAACTTCGACAGCCGCGTTTCGGCAAAGACCAACGAGACGGTGAACAAGCTGACCGTCATCACGTTTTTCTTCGCGCCGCTGACGTTCATCGCGGGCATCTATGGCATGAACTTCGCGCGGATGCCCGAGCTCGCGTGGAACTACGGCTACCTCTACGTCCTGCTGCTCCTGGTGGGCATCAGCGTGTTCATGTTCTGGCTGATGAAACGGAACAAATGGCTGTAGGCGCGGGCGGACGGCGTTTCGCGGCGGCACGTGCGGTGGCGTACGGAAAAACGCGCTTCTGTGGACAAAAAACCGCTGTTTGTGTGAATCGGATGGCGTTTTGACTGAGAAACGGGACAAAAAATCGTTATTTGTGTGGAATAACGGAAATAATGGGGTGCGCGTCCACACAAATAAGCAAAATTTGTCCACGGATGTCGCGTGGACGGAAGAAGCAAGCCGGCGTGAAGGGTGAACGGGTGAGTTTGTTTTTCGAGCAGGTCTATGCGGTCGTGGCGCGCGTGCCTTATGGGCGCGCGGTTTCGTACGGGCAGATCGCGCGGGCGCTCGGGCGGCCGCGCGCGGCGCGCGAGGTGGGGTGGGCGATGCGTTGTTGCCCCGAGGATTTGCCGTGGCACCGCGTCGTGATGAAGGACGGCAGCGTCACGGGCGGCGTATGGGCGGAGCTTCGGCGCGCGCGGCTCCTTGAGGAAGGCGTCGCGTTCACACGGGACGGACGCGTCGATATGAAGGCGCATGGCTGGGACCCTGTGGGATCCGATATTGACTTCGAGGAGTTCGACTTTGGGGTCGAGATGGGTATCGATGTCGACGCCGACGCCGACGCCGACGCCGACGCCGACGCCGACGCTGACGTCAAGTGAACGGGACGAAGCCGATCTCCGTATAGACGAGCTTGCCGCCCGCGCGGTCCGAGCGCATCAGGGACATGCCCGCCGCGTCCATGCGCGCGGGGTACAAGCGGACAGCCGCGCCGTCGGCGGGTTCCGATTCGCCGATGCCGCCCGTGCCGCCCATGCCGCCGGCGCCGAGCACGACTTCCCGCCCGATTGTGACGTGCGGCGTGAAGCGCCGCTTCTCGACGGCGAACCCTTCCGCGCGGAGCGCGGCCGCAAGGCGCGCGGCGAGGGACTTCAGCTCCGGCGTGTTCGCCACGCCGACCCAGTGCAAATCGCCGCCCCTGCCGCCGAAGACCCCCGCGCCGGAAAGCGCGATCTCAAGCGTGCCCGCGGGCAGCGCCGTATCGGCGGCGACGTCTTCCATCACATCCAAGATGTCCTCCGCGCGGCTCGACTCCCCGATGAACGCGAGCGTCAGGTGCAGGTTTTCGCGCGCCGTGTACCGGCCGCGCAAAGCCGCCGCCCGCAAATCCGCGATCGTCTCGCAGAGCGCGTCCTTGACCTCTTCGGAAAAATTGATCGCGATGAACAGCCGCATCCTTATAGAAGCATTTCGGGCGGCGGCCCGTCGTCCGCCGGTTCCGTCATCGGCCCCGCCGCCGCTTCCGCCGCCGCCTTCGACGGCAGCAGCGCCCGCAGCGCGGCGTGCGCGGCCGCAAAATTCTTCGCGCGAATGCGTACCCGTTTTCCCAGTCTCGCCGCAAGGTTGTATGCAAACTCCTCGAACGCCTTCGCCTCGTAGAGTTGGAGCGTGCCGAAACGAATCACGTCGATGCCTTGGCGCTCAAGCGCAGAGGCGCGCAGCAAATCCTTCCCCTGCTCCGCCGGCGTGCTGTGATGCTGAAAGCTGTCGTACTCCACCGCCAGCTTGGCCCCGCTGAAATACAGATCCGCGAAACACCGCTTCTGCCCGAGCCGCCGCTGCGCGTCCGCGCCGAGGACGATTTCGTGATTGAAGCGCGCGTCACCGAGTCCGAAGCCGCCGTACGCGTGCGGCAGCGTCAGCATCATGAAGGCGAGCGATTCCATGACCGAGGCCGACCCGTCCTCGATATATTTCAGCGCCTTCTCCGCCTTCGGCCGCCCCGTCAGCCGCCGCGCCTTTCGCGCATTCATCTTCTTCACGAACGCGGCCAACTCCTGCTTCGTGGTGACGGCATCGTTCGGCCTTCCCGGTGGATGCGCGCACATCTGGAGCCCCAACAGGATGAGCCGGTGGATGTCCAATTCGTTTGCGAGTTCGAGAAACACCAGCGGCGGTGAGGCGACAAGCTGCCCGCCCCGTTTCACCACGGCCCCGCGCGGCAACGCCATGCCGGACAAATGCACATGGCACCCCTGCCGAACGAAGTACGCCCGCGGGTCCGACACGGTGACATCTTCCGCGCCCGCGCCCGGCCGCCGTTCGACCGCGTCCGCGCCAAAGACGGCTTCGAGATAAGGGATTTCCCAGAGGTATGCGGCGGTATGGTGACTCAAATACGCTTCCATAGATAAGATTGTACCATAGGCCATCATGGTTCTGTGGACAAAAAACGGTTGTTTGTGTGAAAAGCGGAGCGGTTATTCGGAAAAAACGGACAAAAAACCGTTATTTGTGTGGAATAATGGGAATAAAGGGGTGCGCGGCCACACAAATAAGCAAAATTTGGCCATAGCCTGCTCTCGATTTGAACACGGCAGCGTTGACAAGCCCTACCAGGCGGTGATAAAATGCTAACACTGTTAGTTATTTCATCGCGCAGGGAGAACGGGTTTGGCGACACGAAAAGCAAGCGAAGACTATCTGCCGCGGGCGATGCGGGAGATGGAAGCGATGGTGAGTCGCTTCCAAGCGCACGCGCTCGAAAAATTCACGCAGTATATGAAGGGCGAGACGTTTGCGCTGGCGTACCTGTTCGCCAAGGACGCGCCGGTGCAGCCGTCGGAGTTGAGCCGCGCGTCCGGCAGCAGCTCGGCGCGCATCGCGATGCTGCTCGGAAACCTCGAGCAAAAGGGCTTGGTCACGCGCGCGCCGGACCCGAAGGACAGGCGCAAGACGCTCGTGACGCTCACCGAAAAGGGCGCGGCAAAGGCGAAGGCGCAGCGTGAGAAATACACGTCGGAGATCGAAGCGGTCTTCCGTGAGATGGGGGCACGCGACACGGAGGATTTCCTGCGGACGACGCGGCGGTTTCTGGAAATCGCAGAGGCGCAGAAATGATCAAGTTCAGCGTCAGAAAACCGTTTACCGTCTTCGTCCTCATCGCGGTCGTCTTTGTCCTCGGCTACGGCGGGCTGAAAAACATGACGCCGGAGCTGCTGCCGGAGCTTGAATTTCCGTATGTGCTGATGATCACGACCTACCCGGGCGCGACGCCGGAGAAGGTCGAGCAGGAAGTGACGAAGCCGCTTGAAAAGGCCGTCGCGTCGCTCGAAAACCTCAAGAGCATATCGAGCCAATCGAACGACAACGTGTCCGTGATTCAGCTCGAGTTCGAGCAGGACGTGAACCTCGATTCGATGACGGTCGACATGCTGCAAACGGTCGATCAGGTGAAGGGCGGGTTTGACGAGATGGTCGGCTCGCCGTACATCCTGAAGATGAGCATGGACATGATGCCCGTCATGATTGCGGCCGTCGACCGCGAGGGCATGGACACGGGCGCGCTCTCGAATTTCGTGAAGGATGAGCTGGAGACAAAGCTCGAGGGCATCGAGGGCGTCGCGTCCGTGGATGTGAGCGGGCTCGTCGCGGAGCAGGTCAACGTCGTGCTGAGGCAGGACAAGATCGACGCGTTGAACGAGCGCGTGCGGCAGGCGGTGCTCGACGAATTCATCGAGAAGGAGCAGGAGCTCCGCGACACGCAAAATGAGCTCGAAGAGAAGAAGGATGAGGCCGACGAGGGCGATGTGAAGCTGCGCGACGGCTTGCAGCAACTCGCGGACAAGGCGGGCGAGGGCGCGGCGACCATCGCCGAAAACCAGTCCGACCTCACGCAGGGGATGATCGCCATCAAGATGCAGATCACGATCGCCGAGCAGACGCTGGCGGGGCTCGACGTGGCGGAGAAACAGGCGGTCGACCAGCTCCTGCAAAACGCGGCCGACGAGGCCGTCGAAAACGCGAAGATCGCGGCGGGCGGGACGCTGCCGCCCGGCGTGGAAGAGCAGATCCGCGCGGGCGTGGAGACGCAGCGGCCGCTTGTCGAACAGCAGGTGCGGGAGCAGTTCGACCCGCAGCGGCAGGAGGCGCTGACCAGCCTCGAATCGGCGCGGCAAAACCTGATTCTCCTTGAAGACGGGCAGGAGATGCTGAGCGACGCGACCGCGAAGCTCCAGAGCGGCGTCATCACGGGCAATTTCGAGCTGGCGTCCGGCTCGGCGGCGCTCATCGCGGCGCAGGCGCAGATCGCCGCCGCGCTCGCGCAGATCGACAGCGGCCTCGAGCAGATTCAGGACGCAAAGGACGACGCGGTCGAGAAGGCCGATGTCAGCGGGCTCGTCACGATGGACATGCTCGCGGCCGTGCTGACAGCGCAGAATTTTTCGATGCCCGCCGGCTATGTGCAGGAGAAGACGGACGGGAAGGAAGAGGACGTGCTCATCCGCGTCGGCGAAACCGTTCCGGACATGGCCGCGCTCGAACAGCTCACGCTCTTCGACCTCGGTTTTGACAGCATGATGCCCGTCAAGTTGAAAGAGGTCGCCGACATCTATATGACCGACAATTTGGATCGCCTCTACGCGAAGATCGACGGGCAGGACGGCGTCGTGCTCATCCTCGGCAAGCAGAGCGTCTACGCGACCGCGCAGGTCTGCGACAACATCAAGGAGCGTTTCGACGAACTGTCCGGGCAGTACGACGGCCTGAAATTCACGCCGCTCATGGATCAGGGCGAGTACATCTATATGGTCACGGGCACGGTCGCCGAAAACCTCGCGTGGGGCGCGCTCTTCGCGATCCTCATCCTGTTCCTCTTTCTGCGCGACATCCGCCCGACGTTCGTCGTGCTGTGCAGCATCCCGATCAGCCTCGCGTTTGCGATCGTCCTCATGTATTTCGCGGGCGTTACGATCAATATCATCTCCCTGTCCGGCCTCGCGGTCGCGGTCGGCATGCTCGTGGACAACAGCATCGTCGTCATCGAAAACATCTTTCGCCTGCGCGCGAAAGGCTTCAGCGCCGTGCGTGCCGCGGTGACGGGCGCGAGTCAGGTGGCCGGTGCAATAACGGCGTCCACGCTGACCACCATCTGCGTTTTTGTTCCGATTGTTTTTGTCCAGGGCATGACGCGCAAGCTCTTCACGGACATGGCGCTCACGCTCGCGTTCTCGCTCCTTGCGAGCCTGCTGATCGCGCTGACGCTCGTGCCCGCGATGGCGAGCGGCCTGTTTGCCCGCATGGAACCGAAGCCCGATCCCGTCATGGGACGGATGCTGGGTCTCTACGAGAAGATGCTTTCGTTTTCGCTGCGGTGCAAGCCCGTCGTGCTGATTCTCGCGGTCGTGCTGCTCGGCGGGAGCTTTTTCATCGTCTACCAACGCGGCTTTGAATACATGCCCGAAAGCGACACGACGGAGGTCACAGTGACCGTGACGCCGCCCGAGGGCAGCGATTTCGAAACGCTCAAGGCGCGGACGGACGAGGTGACGCAGCGCATCCTCGAAATCGACGGTGTCAAGACCGTCGGTGCGATCGCGGGCGACAATACGATGAACAGCCTCATAGGGCTCGGCGCGCTCGACAGCGACGACTCCGGCGCGACGTACGCAAACTTCTACATCATCACGAGCGACGACGTGTCCGGACGGAAGGTCGGCAAGGAAATCGAGGAGCGCACGCAGGACATCGACGCGGAAGTGAAGGCGTCCACGATGCAGATGATGGACGCGTCCGCAATCAGCGGCTCCGGCATCACGATTGATTTGACGGGCGACGACATGGACGACCTCGTCGAAGCGGCGTACCGCACCGAGGCGGCCGTGGAGAACCTGAGCGGCGTGGACGAGGTCAACAACGGCCTCGCCGACGCGACGCCCGAGCTGCGCTACGCGGTCAACGCGGAAAAGGCGTCCGAGTACGAGCTGACCGTCGCGCAGGTCTTCGAGCAGGTCAGCCGCGCCCTGACCATCGAGCGGTCGTCGATCACGGTCGACTGGAACCGGCGCAGCTACGACGTGATTTTGAAAAACGGCGAAGAGGACGAGCTCACGCCGCAGTATATCAAAGACTATACATTCACCGTCACGAAGAAAAACGGCGACGTCGAGGATGTGAAGCTCGCCGACCTCGTGACCGTCACGGAATCCGAGTCCCCGAAGGCCATCACGCGCGTCGACCAGAAGCGGCAGCTCACGGTCACGATTTCGATTGCGGACGACGGAAACGTGACGCTCGTGCAGGATCGGGTCGAAGCAGCGCTCGCACAGACGACTCTGCCCGCCGGCGTCGGTTATGCAATCACGGGCGAGGGGTCGACGATCCTCGATGCCATCAAAGACCTCTCCTGGATGCTCGTCATCGGCATCCTGCTCGTCTACCTCGTCATGGTCGCGCAGTTCCAGTCGCTGAAGAGTCCGTTCATCGTCATGTTTGCGATTCCGCTCGCGTTCACGGGCGGCTTCCTCGCGCTGCTGATCACGGGCAAAGTGCTCTCGGTGATTTCGCTCGTCGGCTTCGTCATGCTCGTCGGCGTCATCGTGAACAACGCGATCGTGCTCGTCGACTACATCAACCAGATGCGCATGGAGGGCATGGCGCGCACCGACGCCATCATCGAGGCCGGCAAGGCGCGTATGCGACCGATTCTCATGACGGCGCTCACGACGGTGCTCGGCCTCGCCGTCATGGCGCTCGGCATCGGCAACGGCTCGGAGATGATGCAGCCGCTCGCGATCGTCTGCATCGGCGGCCTGCTCTACGCGACGCTTATGACGATGTTGGTCGTTCCCGTGATCTATGATATATTTAACAAGAAAGAGTTGCGCGTCGTCGATGAGGCGGATCTCGTCGTGGATTTCGACGCGTAGCAGAATCACAGAGGAGACAATACGAACATGAAAATCAACCGTTGGGCCTCGCTTGCCGCGGGCTTCGTCGTTTTGCTGTTTTCGGGCATCAT
>JAISTF010000060.1 GCA_031272745.1 Eubacteriales Family XIII. Incertae Sedis bacterium | reverse complement strand
GACGATCTTTGAGATCGGCGGCCAGGACGCAAAATACGTGCTGCTGAAAAACAGCGTGCCCATCGACTACGCGATGAACGAGGCGTGCTCGGCCGGCACCGGGTCTTTCCTCGAGGAGAGCGCGGCCGGCGATCTTTCGATCCACAGCGCGGCAGACATCGGTCCCATCGCGCTCGAGTCCGACGCGCCGCTGAAATTTGGCGAGCACTGCTCGGCGTTCATCAACAGCGATATCCGCAAGGCGGTCCAGCAGGGCGCCAGCCGTGAAAACATCACGGCGGGCATCGTATGCTCGATCGTGGCCAACTACCTCAACCGCGTCGTGGGCAACCGGACGATCGGGGGCAAGGTCTTTTTGCAGGGCGGCGTGGCCAAAAACCCCGCGGTGCCGCTGGCGTTCGCGATGCTGCTTGACAAAGAGATCCTCGTGCCGCCGTCGCCCGAGCTGATGGGCTGCTTCGGCGTGGCGCTACTCGCAAAGAAGAAGTATCAGGACGGCCTGCTCGACGAGGCCGAGGTGGACATGAACGCCATGATCACGCGCGAGATCGTCTACGAGCGGGTCTTCACATGCAAGGCGTGCGAAAACGGCTGCCCGATCCAGGTGCTCAACGTCAGTGGCCATCAGTATATGTTCGGCGGCCGCTGCAACAAATACACGAATATGCGCAAGAAGGTCAAGGACGTGCCCGTCTTCGACTACGTGGAGAAGCGCGAAAAGCTCATCTTTGAGGATTATGCCGCGCCGCCGCTCGCGGAAGGCGGGCAGAAGCGCGACTACGTCGTCGGCATCCCGCGCGCGTTTTCGGTCCACACGCTCTACCCGCTGTACTCGTGGTTTTTCCATGAGCTCGGCATCCGCACCTTCCTGTCGGACGAGGTGGCGCACGCGGGCGTCGCGCGCACGGAGGCGGACTACTGCTTCCCCGCGGAGATCGCGCACGGCGCGGTGCAGGACTGCTTGGACAAAAACGCCGACTTCGTGCTGCTGCCGCATTTCCGCGACATGCCGAGCTACGAGGAAGACGTCCATGCGAATTTCTGCCCCATCACGCAGGGGCTGCCGTACTACATCCAAAAGGCCTTCCCCGACGTGGACGAGGCGAAATGGCTACCGCTCGTCGTCAGCTTCAAATTCGGCGACGAAAAGGCGCTCGAGCTTTTCTCGGTGATGAGCGACCGGCTCGGCATCCCGCCTGCGGAGACGCAGGCCGCCTTTGAAAAGGCGCGCGCGAAGCAAGAGGAATACTTCGCGGCCGCGCGGCGGCTCGGCGAGGAAGCGCTCGCGGAAGCGCGGGCGTTCGAACGCCCCGTCATCGCGCTGCTCGGCAGGCCGTACAATGCGTTCACGCCCGAGGCAAACATGGGCATTCCCAGAAAATTCACGACGCGCGGCTACTCCATTATTCCCTTTGACATCCTGCCGTTCGAGGACAAGGAAATCTTCGACAATATGTACTGGTACTACGGCCAGCAGGACGTGAAGACGTCGCGGCTACTGAAGGACGAGGACAACATCTACCTGACCTACGTCACGAATTTCTCGTGCGCGCCCGACTCCTTCATCCTGCACTACATCAAATGGATCATGGGGCAGAAGCCGTTCCTCGTGCTGGAGCTCGACTCGCACTCGGCGGACGCGGGCATCGACACGCGCGTCGAGGCCTTCCTCGACATCATCGACGGCTACCGATCGAAGCGCGGCGAGCTCGAAGCCGAGCGCTACGACAACGGCTGGGAGTTTGTCTACGAGCCCGGCGCGGCCGCGGAAGACCAGATTCGCATCGACAACCGCCTCACGGGCGAGCACGTCCGCATCCGCAATAACAAGCGCGTCAAGCTGCTTTTGTCAAATATGGGGGCCATTTCGACCGAGTATATGGGCGCGGCTTTGCGGGCGCAGGGCATCCAGGCCGAGGCGCTGCCCGTCGCGACCGCGAAGACCGTGCAGGTCGCGCGCGGCCACGCGTCGGGCAAGGAATGCGTGCCGAGCCACCTCGTGCTCGGGAGCGCGCTCCAGTTTTTCTGGAGCGACCAGTACCGCAAGGACGAGCTCTACCTGCTCTTCGTGCCGATCACGACGGGGCCGTGCCGCACGGGGCAATACTATATTTTCTACGAGAATCTCTTCAAGGACATGCGGCTCGAAAACGTCGTCGTCATGATCCTCTCCGCGGACAATTCCTACACGGAGGTCGGCGGCGATTTCTCGAAGGAGATGTGGAAGGGGCTCGTGGTCGCGGACTACCTCAAGGACATCCAGAACGCGCTCTTGGCCACGGCGGAGGACCCCGCCGAAGCGACGCGGACGTACGAGAAGTCCTGGCGCAGGCTCATGGGCATGATCGAGGTCGAGAAGAAGGACCTTTGGAAAGGGCTCGAGATGGTCGCGGCCGACGTGAAGAAGATTCCGCTCAAGAAACAGGTGACGGACTGCCCGAAGGTGCTCGTCGTCGGCGAGATCTACGTGCGCAGAGACGATTTCGCGGTCGGCGAGCTCACGGAGCTCATGAGCGCGCGCGGCATCGTCGTGAAAGTCGCCGGGATCTCGGAATGGATCCATTATTTGGACTTCGTGCGCGAGTACAATCTCAAGAAGCTCCTCGGCCTGCGCAAGGCGGGCATGCGCCTCTTCTCAAAGCCGTGGCGCGACCTCAAGATTTTGGACATCGAGAAATGGTGGAAGCATTCCATCGAGAAAAGGGTGCTGAAGATCCTCGGCCCGACGGGGCTCATCCCCGAGACGCCGCACGACATGGACCTCATCATGAGCTATACGCAGGAGCATTTCGTCAACCTCGAGCTCAATTCCGAGATCGCGGTGAGCACGGGCTCCGCGGCGGCGGCGATGGACGCGGGGTATTCGGGCATCGTGAACATCAGCCCGTTCGCCTGCCTGATCGGGCGCGTCATCCAGGGCATCTTCACGCCGTGGGCCCGCGAGAAGGGCTTCCCGATCCTGTCGGTCGAGGTCGACGGCAACCTGCTGCCGCCGAACATCATCAACAAGCTCAACATCTTCATGGTGAACGTGCTGCGCTTCGACGGCAGGGGCGACCTGTCGGGCCTCGTGGACGCGGCGGCGGGGGATGAATATGTATAAACAACCACCCTACACGATCACGCTGAAAGCCGCCGATTATTTGGCGAAAATCGTTGAGGCTGTGACGAGGCTTGAATTCGGCACGAAGTTCAAACGCGACATAAAGCTGCACAGGCAAAACAGGGTACGGTCAGTATACTCATCGCTTGCCATCGAGGGGAATACGCTTTCTTTGGATGAGGTGACGGCGGTGATTGACGGGAAACCTGTTGCCGGAAAACAAGCGGAAATCAAAGAGGTGAAAAACGCTTACGAAGCCTACGACAAGATACTGACGTTTGACCCGTACAAAATCAAAGACTTTTTGAAAGCGCATAAGTTGATGACA
>JAISTF010000149.1 GCA_031272745.1 Eubacteriales Family XIII. Incertae Sedis bacterium | reverse complement strand
TAGCGGTCGTACAGCGTCTTCGTGATCGCCGCCGTCAGCGTCGTCTTGCCGTGGTCGATGTGCCCGATCGTCCCGATGTTCACATGCGGCTTGGTCCTCTCAAATTTTGCTTTCGCCATCTTCGTAATCTCCTTTTCAGCACTACCCTCTTCTTCGGGAACCGCCCCGAATCCTTACAATGTCGCAACCCTTATTACAACACGAAAACCAACGCTTGTCAAACATTTTCGCACAGCGCCCGCAGCGCGAGCAGATAGCTCTCCGCGCCGAAGCCGGAGATCACGCCTTTGCAAACGGCCGAGATCATCGAGATGTGGCGGAACTCCTCGCGCGCCATCACATTCGACAGATGCACTTCGACGACCGGCGTGGCGATGGCCGCCACCGCGTCGCGGATCGCGACCGACGTATGCGTGTAGGCGCCCGCGTTCAGGATGATGCCGTCGAGCGCGCCCGCCTGCTGGATCGCCGTGACGAGCTCGCCCTCGACGTTGCTCTGGAAAAACGCGCACTGCACGCCGAGCTCGGAGGCGAGACCCAGGATGCGGTCGCGGATCGTGTCCAGCGTCTCCGTGCCGTATTTGTCCGGCTCGCGCGTCCCGAGCAGGTTGAGGTTCGGCCCGTTGATGATCGCAATTCGTTTCATAGCAGTTTGTAACACCCGATCACTTCAAAATATTCCGTGACGCCCGCCGCGTGCGAGAGCGTGTCCACGACCTTCGGGTCCGCGATGTTGCCGTTGATCTCCGCGAAGAAGCGGTAGGTCTGCGGCGACGCGGAAGGCCGCGACTCGATGCGCGTCAGGTTCACGCCCGCCGCCGTGAACGGCAACAGCGCTTCGCAGAGCGAGCCCGCGCGGTGCGCCGCCGTGAACGAAAACGAAATCAAATCGCATTCCTCGTCGTATTCCGGGTGCGACGCGATCACCACAAAGGACGTCCGGTTTTTGTCCGAGTCCATGATGTCTTCCGCGAGCACTTCGAGCCCGTTGTGTTCCGCCGCCATGCGCGAGCCGATGGCCGCCGTGCGCAAGTCCTCGCCGGCCGCCGCCTTCGCGGCCGCGACCGCCGTGTTGCTCGTCGCGATGAGGTCCCACGGCTTGTCGAGCAGGAAGCGCCGGCACTGCCGGAACCCCTCGGGATGCGAATACACCTCGCGGATGTCGCGCAGCGCCGCGCCCGGCTTCGCGAGCAGGCAATGCCGCACGTCGATCCACGTCCGCGCCACGATGTAGCAGCCGTAGCTGCGGAGCAGGTCGTACGTTTCGCCGATCGCGCCCGTCTTCGAGTTTTCAATCGGCAGCACACCGTAGTCGGCCTCGCCGTCTTTCACCTTGCGGAACACGTCCTCGAAATACTCCGCCGCGTCGATGGCGGCGTTCGGAAACAGCTTGATGGCCGCGTGCTCGCCCCAGGCCCCGGAGGCGCCCTGGAAGACGACGCGCACGTTGCTCGTCTTGCGCGGCTGCGGGTTCGGCAGATAGTCCGGCGTCTCGCTCTTGAACATCAGCCGTCGCTGGTAACCGCGCCCGAGCGCCATCAGCGTCCGCATGAGCAGCGTCACCTCGCCGCCGAGCTCGTCCTCGACCATCGCCGCCGCCGCGTCCGTGATCTGCCGCTCGCGGTCGGGGTCGTAGACCGCGATGTTGTGCGCGACCTTGTAGTCGCTGATTTCCTTCGTGAGCAGCATCCGCCGCTCAAACAGCTTCACGATTTCGCGGTCGATCCCGTCGACCACTTCCCGATACACCGTGATTTCCTTGTCGTCCAATTTCTTCGCCATCCCTACTGCTCCTGATGATTCAATAACATAAACCTTCCGCGATCCCCGCGCGGTCACGCAGCCAACGCTTCGCGCACTCGAGTGATCTTCTGCATCAGCCCGTCAAACACCGCCGGCGTGATCGACTGCTGCCCGTCGCACAGCGCGCGCGCCGGCTGGTCGTGCACCTCGATGACAAGCCCGTCCGCGCCGGCCGCGACCGCCGCGAGCGCCATCGGCTCGACGAGGTCCCAGTACCCTGTCCCGTGCGACGGGTCGACCATCACGGGCAGGTGCGAGCGCTTCTTCAGCACCGGCACCGCCGACACGTCGAGCGTGTTGCGCGTCGCCGTCTCAAACGTGCGGATGCCGCGCTCGCACAGGATCACCTGCGCCTTGCCGGGCATCAGCACATAGTCCGCCGCCATCAGCATCTCGTCGATCGTGCTCGACGGCCCGCGCTTGAGGAGCACCGGCTTGCCGAGCCGACCGACCTCGCGCAGCAACGTGAAATTTTGCATATTGCGCGCGCCGATCTGGACCACGTCCACGTCGCGCTCGAAATCCGAAAGATGCTCCGGCGACAGGATCTCCGTCATCACGCCGAGCCCCGTCTTGCGGCTCGCGATCTTCAGCAGCTCGAGCCCGTCGAGGCCGAGCCCCTGGAACGAATACGGCGAACTGCGCGGCTTGAACGCCCCGCCGCGCAGAAGCCCCGCGCCCGAGCGCTTCACGTCCTGCGCAATTTTGAGAATCTGCTCCTCGCTCTCGACCGAGCACGGCCCCGCCGCAACGAGGAAATGCCCGTCGCCGACGGACACGCTCCCGATGCCCGGCCCCGCGACCGTGACCGCCGTGTCGCCCGGATGGAAACTGCGCCCGCTGAGCTTGTAGGGCGCCGAGACCTTCATGACCTTCTCGACGATGCCGCCGCGTTCGAGACTCTCCGCGTCGATGCCCGACACGTCCCCGACGAGGCCGAACACGCGCCGCTCCTCGCCCTGCACCTGCTTCACGGACACGCCGCGTGCCTCGATGTTATGGATGAGGCTTTCGACTTCCGCGTCCGACGCCGTTTCGCTGACTACTATGATCATACCGTTCCTTCCAAATGTTTCGACAATGCCTCGTGCACCGCCCCGTATACCTCCGCGGACAACGCCGCTTCGCGCGGCGCCACGCCCCACAGGGCTTCCGACAGCAACCCCTGCCACACGAGCATCGACAATCCCGTCTCCGCCCGCAGGCCGCGCGCGCGCGCCGCCCGCACGAGCGCCGTCTCCGCCGGCGTGTACACGCAATCGTACACGACCGCATGCGCCGGCAGGCCGTCCAAAAACGACAGGTCGGCAAAATCCTCGCCGTAGCCGGCCATCCCGAGCGGCGTCGCGTTCACGAACAGGTCCGCGCCGCGCACCGCGTCCGCCGACGGCATGCCGCCGTACGAACCGGACAGGATCGCCTCCGCCTTCTCGCGGCTCCGCCCGAGCACGCGCACCTCGCGCGCGCCTTCCGACGCCGCCTTGCAAGCCGCCCCGCGCGCCGCGCCGCCCGTGCCGAAGACGCGCACGGAAGCGCCGCTGTAGCCGCAGCCCAGCTCGCGCAGCGCAAACAGCAAACCGTCCATGTCCGTATTATAGCCTATTTTTTGTCCGCCTTCCCGCACGACCGTATTCACCGCGCCCGCCGCCAAAGCGTCGCCGCGCAGCCCGTCCAAAAACGGCACGATGCGCGCCTTGTGCGGGATGGTCACGTTGTAGCCTTCCAACGCCGTGCCGCCCACGAACGCGCCGAGCACCGCCGGCCGCACATGGAAGGCATCGTACGCCGCAGGCACGCCGAGCCGCGCAAACGCGGTCCTGTGCAACAGCGGCGAGATCGAATGCGCGACCGGATCCCCGATGACCGCAAACTGCCTCATGCCCGTCCTCATCCGCGCGCGGTCGCGAGCTCCTCTTCCGACACCGGCGGCACGCCCGTGTCCGGAACCGTCAGGCCCAGATATTCGACCTTCGCGGCGGCGACGAGCGCGTCGAGCGCTGCCGTGGCCCGCTCCTGCTCGATGTAGTATTTGATGGATTCGGATGCGTCTTCAAGCGGCTGCGTCGACGCATCGGTCTTGTCCACGAGCTTGATGATGTGGTAGCCGTACTCCGTCTCCACGATGCCGCTGATTTCGCCCGGCGACAACGCGAGGCACGCGTCCTCGAATTCCTGCACCATCTGGCCCGTCGTGAACGTCCCGAGGTCGCCGCCCGAGGATGCCGTGCCCGTGTCCTCGCTGTACTCCTGCGCGAGCGCCGCGAAGTCCTCGCCGGCCTGCGCCTTCGCGAGCACTTCCTCGATGACGGCGCGCTTCTCCGCCGTATGCTCCGTGTCCGAGATGAGGATGTGGCTCGCCGTCATCGACGCGGGCGTCACGAAGTAGTCCGGATTTTCTTCATAATATGCTTGGATGTCCGCGTCGGTCACAGGCTCGGCCGCCGCCACTTCCTCCACATACATATTCCACAGCGTATTGCTTTCCAAATAATAAACCGCTTCCTGCTCGCCGATGCCGTGCTGCGCGAGCTGGTCCATCGCGTCCGCGTCGCTCGTCAATTGCTCGAGGTTCGTGCTGATCTCCGCCTGCTGCTCCTCCGAGAGCGGCAGGACGCCCGTGCTTTCAAGGTGTGCGCGAATCACCTGGTTGGGCACGACGTAGGTGACGAGCACGTTGTTTTCCTGGATGAGCTTCTCGTCGTCCGTATAAGCGTCCGAGAACGTGCCCGTCTGCAGGAATTCCATCAGCAGGTTGACGCCGGCCACGAACCCTTCCGTGACGTCAACGCCGTCGACGCGGGCGATCACTTCCGACGAGCTCACGTCGCCGCTGCCGCCCGACGCCGCCTGTGCGCTGCTGCCGCCCGAGGCACCGCTGTCGCCTGCGGCCGCCGACGAACTGCCGCCGTCCGCGCCGCCCTTTGAGTCCGCAAACCGCGTCCCCAGCGTAAAGGCCAGCGCCGCCGCCAATACAATAATGATGGCCAGCAGGATCCGTTTTGTCCGCGCGTCCCGCTTGATCTGTTCCTGTGCTTTTTCGTTCATGATACATTCCCTTCCGCAATCGTTTTTGCCAGACGCGCGGCCGCATCGCCGATCGCCTCGCCCTCTATGACGGCGAACGTCCTGTCCGCCCAGGATTCATACAATTCCTTGCGCGATGCCCACAGCGTTTCCAGCGCCGACGGGTCCGTCAGCAGAGGCCGGTCCGCGCCGTAGGTCACGCCGCTTGCAATCGCATCAAAATCACGCCGTATATATACCACCGTCCCGAGCATTTGAAGCAGCGGAAGATTTTCCGGCACCGTGACCACGCCGCCGCCCGTCGCCACGAGGCAGGGTGTGTCGTACGCGCCGTGCAAATCCGTGATTGTCTCCGTCTCCATCCGCCGGAACGCGGCCTCGCCCTGCGACGCGAAAATCTCCGCGATGCTTGTGCCCGCGATGATTTCAATGGCCATGTCCGTGTCCACGAACTGCGCACCGAGCAGCTTCGCCGCGCGGCGGCCGAGCTCGGTCTTGCCGCTGCCGGGCATCCCGATGAGCACTGCGTTTCCGGCCTGCGTCAAAGGATGCCGCCCTCTTTCGCGAGGTCGAGCAGCGCCATCGCGACGCAGGCTTCGACGACGGGGACGGCCCGCGGCGCGATGCACGGGTCGTGGCGCCCGCCGAGCGCAAGCGATTCCTCTGTCAAGGTGCGCGGGTTGACGGTCCGCTGCGCGACACCGATCGAAGCCGTCGGCTTGACCGCCGCGCGGACAATCAGGGGCATGCCGTTGGCGATGCCGCCGAGTACGCCGCCGCTTGCGTTTGTGATGCTCACGATCTGTCCGCCCTGCACGGCGAGCGGGTCGTTGGCCTCGCTGCCGAGCATGTCCGCAAGCGCAAAGCCAAGGCCGAATTCCACGCCCTTGACCGCGGGGACCGAAAACAGCAGCTGCGCGACACGGCTTTCGACGGAATCGAAAAACGGTTCGCCGATACCCGCGGGGACGCCGAACGCGACCGCCTCGACGATGCCGCCGACCGAATCCTGCTCC
>JAISTF010000109.1 GCA_031272745.1 Eubacteriales Family XIII. Incertae Sedis bacterium | reverse complement strand
GCGCGATCCTGCTCGAATGTAGCGACATGCCGCCCTACGCGTGGACGGTGCAGCAGGCGACGGGTCTTCCGGTGTTTGACTTCACGACGCTGATCCGCTGGCTGCATGACGCAGTCGCGCAAAAACCGTACGAAGGATGGGTTTGACCCTGTCAGGAAGGGAGGCGATTCAATGAAGAGGAGCATAGGCGTAAAGGAGATTTTGTTCCCCAACCCGATGTGCGTGGTGGGGGCGTATGACGAGGCGGGCAAGGCGAACATGGCCGCCATCGCGTGGGCGGGCATCGTCGCCTCGGTGCCGCCGTCGGTCGGCATTTCGGTGCGGCCGAGCCGCTACACGCACGTGTGCATCAAAAGGCGCGGCGCGTTCACGATCAGCGTGCCGTCCCTGCATTATTTGAAAGAGGCGGATTACTTCGGCCTCGCGAGCGGGCGGGATGCCGACAAATTGGCTGTGACGGGGCTGACCGCGGTGCGCGGCGCATTCGTCGACGCACCGTATATCGAGGAATTTCCGTATGTCTTGGAATGTGCGGTAACGCATTCCATCGAGATCGGCTCGCACACCCTGTTTGTCGGGGAAGTGAAGGACGCGCGCGCGGACGCGGAATTGTTTGACGAACAGGGGCATGTCGATTGGGCTGCGGGGCAGATTGTCTGCTATGATATGTCAGCCAATTCTTATTACAGCGTCGGCGAGAATGTCGGCAAGGCGTTTTCCGTCGGAGCTGGATTTTTGCAGAAGGGCGGTGCGTAGGCGCGTGGGCAAGGACAGGACCGGCGAAGAGCGGCGGGAGTACGGCTATCTGCATACGGGCAACGACGCGCGCTATGTGCGCGGCGTGCCAAGGCAGCAGATTGCCGGCTATTCGATCGGCATTGTCTATATCGAAAACATTGACTACACGGTCATGCCGGGCAACGTCGTCAACGCTTGCACTTATGATTTTCCGGTGCGGATGCGCGCTGTCGAAAATCTGACGAACACACGGCTCTTTGACGCAGACCCGACGATCGCGGAAGACATCCTCGCGGCGGCGCGGCATATGGTGGAAAAGGAGGGCGTGCGCGCGATTTGCTCGGCGTGCGGGTTTTTCGGCAATTATCACCGGCAGGTGGCGGGGGCGCTCGACGTGCCCGTCGCACTGTCGAGCCTTGTGCAGATTCCGATGATCCGGTCCACGCTGGCGCCGGGGCAGAAGATCGGCATCCTGACGGCCAACGCGGCGGCGATGACGGATGCGCTTTTTGAAAACTGCGGCATTTCGGATGCGGGCGGGCTCGTCATTGAGGACACGCTGGACACGGAGCAGTTCTCCGCCGTCGTGAAAATGACGGGCGGTTTCGACAACGGGGTCGCGCGGCAGGAGGTCGTGGAGGCGGCGCGGAAACTCATGGCGAAAGAGCCGGGCATCGGCGCATTGCTTCTGGAATGCAGCGACATGCCGCCGTACGCGGCGGCGATCCAGGCGGAGACAGGCCTGCCCGTCTTCGACTTCATCACGCTCATTCGCTGGCTGCACCACGCCGTGGCGCAGCGGCCGTACACGGGTTGGGTATAAGCGCGGCGAGGATGAGGCGAAGCGCCGGCGCTTGCCCTCTCCGATGAAACCCTTTGCATCCGGCTATGATACAATAATGGTCATAGAAGGAGCGAAGGGACATGGCATTGGCAAAAATCGATTGGAACAATGAAGAGGAGCGCGGGGCGTTCCGGCACACCACGTCGCACATCCTGGCGATGGCCGTGCAGCGGCTGTGGCCGGAGGCGCAGCTCGCGATCGGGCCTTCGATTGCGGACGGGTTTTACTACGACTTCGATTTGCCGCACCGGTTTTCGGACGAGGACCTTGTGGCGATCGAAAAGGAGATGAGGCGCATCGTCAAGCAAAACATCAAGCTCGAGCATTACCAGCTTGCGCGCGAGGATGCGTTGGCGTGGGCCGACGAGGCGGGGCAGCCGTACAAACGCGAGCTCATCGAGGACTTGCCGGACGCGGCGGTCCTGGACTTCTACAAGATCGGGGAGTTCGTCGATCTGTGCAAGGGGCCGCACGTTGAATCGACGGGGCAGATCGCGGCGTTCAAACTGACGAGCGTGGCGGGCAGCTATTGGCGCGGCGACGCAAAAAACAAGATGCTGCAGCGCATCTATGGGACGAGCTTTCCGACACAAGAGTTATTGAAAGACTATCTGGCGAAGGTCGAGGAGGCGAAGCTGCGCGACCATCGCCGCATCGGGCGCGAGATGGAGCTGTTCATGGTCGCGGACGAGGGGCCGGGGTTCCCGTTCTTCCTGCCGAACGGCATGATTATCCGCGGCGAGCTCGAGCGGTTTTGGCGGGAGGAGCATCAGAAGCGCGGTTATTTCGAGATCAAGACGCCGCTGATCCTCAGCGAGTCGCTGTGGCATACGTCGGGGCATTGGGATCATTATCAGGACAATATGTATTTCACGCAGATCGACGACGGCGACTACGCGGTGAAGCCGATGAACTGCCCGGGCGCGATGCTGATTTACAAGCACAAGATGTTTTCGTACCGCGATTTGCCGCTCCGGTACTGCGAGCTGGGGCAGGTGCACCGGCACGAGCTGTCGGGGGCGCTGCACGGGCTGTTCCGCGTGCGGACGTTCACGCAGGACGACGCGCACATCTTCATGCTGCCGGAGCAGACGGAGGACGAGATCGTCGGCGTCATCGAGCTGACGGACTATGTGTATAAGCTGTTCGGGTTTGAGTACCATGTGGAGATTTCGACGCAGCCCGAGGATTCGATGGGCGCGAAGGAGGATTGGGACCGCGCGCAGGCGGCTTTGGAAGCGGCGGTGAAGCGGCTCGGGATCCCGTACATCATCAACGAGGGGGACGGGGCGTTTTACGGGCCGAAGATCGACTTCCACCTCGAGGATTCGATCGGGCGGACGTGGCAGTGCGGGACGATCCAGCTCGACTTCCAGATGCCGGAGCGGTTTGAGCTGTCGTACATCGGCAGCGACGGGGAGAAGCATGTGCCGCAGATGCTGCACCGCGCGATCTTCGGGTCGATCGAGCGGTTCATCGGGATTTTGACGGAGCATTTCGCGGGGAAATTCCCGCTGTGGCTCGCGCCCGTGCAGGTGCGGTTTTTGACGGTCGCGACGGAGTGGAACGACTATGCCGAAGGGCTGTGTGCGCAGTTCCGCGAGGCGGGCCTGCGCGCCGAGGTCGACGGGCGCAACGAAAAGATCGGGTACAAGATCCGCGAGGCGCGGAATGCGCGCGACGCGTATATCGTCGTGATCGGCGAGAAGGAGGCTACGTCGGGCGTCGTGCCCGTGCGGTCGTCGAAGCTGGGCGAGCTCGGGGAGATGCCCGCGGAGGTGCTGAAGGAGAAGATGCTGGAAGAGGTGAGGAACAAGGCGGTATGAGTTACGCGAGTCCGTTTGCGGAGGCGCCGGGGGTGGCGCAGGCACAGGCCGCGGCGCAGGGGAAGCGGAAGCGGGGGCTTCCGTCCGCGGCGAAGACGGCGATCGTCGTCATTGCGGCCGTCGTCATCGCGCTGCTCGTGCTCATGGCGAGCGGCGTCGCAGTGCTGAACCAGCTCGGCGCGTCGTTTGCATCGGGGAACGCGGGCGCGGGCGCGGCGTTTCGGGGGCCGGACGCGCCGTATGTCGCGAAGGTGTCGGTCGTCGGTTCGATCAGTTCCGTCGCGGACGCGTACACCTCGTCGGACGACAGCTACCACCACGACTGGACCGTGCAAACGATCGACACGCTGATCAAAGACGAAAACAACCGCGGCATCCTGCTCTATCTCGACACGCCGGGCGGCACGGTCTACGAGAGCGACGCGCTGTACCTCAAGCTCATAGAGTACAAGGAAGAGACGGGGCGGCCCGTCTATGCCTATATGGCGAGCATGGCGATGTCCGGCGGCTACTACATCGCGGCGGCGGCGGACGACATCCGCGCCAACCGCAATACGTGGACGGGCTCGATCGGCGTCACGATGGGCACGCTGTTTGACGTGTCGCAGTTTCTCGCGGAGCACGGCGTGAAGACCGAGACGATCACGAGCGGACGCAACAAGGCGATGGGCGGGTATTTCGACCCGATCACGGACGAGCAGCGGGAGATCTTCCAGGGGCTGATCGACGACGCCTACGACCAGTTTGTCGCCATCATCGCGGAAGGGCGCGGCATGGACGAGCAGACGGTGCGCGCGCTCGCGGACGGGCGCGTGTACACGGCGCGGCAGGCCGTGGACAACGGGCTGATCGACGGGATCCTGGACGAAAAGGAAGCGGAAGAAGCCGCTTTGGAAGCGGCCGGCGACGGCGCGACGCTCGCGGATGCGAAGTACAAGGCGAGCACGTCCCTGCTCGGGCAGCTCGGGATGGCCGCGGAAAACCTGCAAAAGAGCCTGATCCGCACGGACGTCGCGGCGGTGCTCGACGAGGCGGCCGCGCACGAGACGCCGCAGCCGATGGTGCTGTGGGAGCGGTGACATGGACGTCCTGAAGCAGCGGATCGTCCGCGACGGCGTGGCGCTCGGCACGGAGATCCTGAAGGTCGACTCCTTCCTCAACCACCGGATCGACGTGGGGCTGCTTGCAGAAATCGGCGCGGAGTTCCGGCGGCGGTTTTCGGACGTGGCGGGGGAGGTCGACAAGATTCTCACCGTCGAGGCGTCCGGCATCGCGGTCGCGGCCTTCGCGGCGCGCAGCTTCGACGACGTGCCCGTCGTCTTCGCGAAAAAGGCGCAGCCGAGCACGATGGACGACGAATACTTCTTCTCCGAAATCATGAGCTTCACGAAGCGGCAGATGACCGCGATCCGCATTGCAAAAAAATTCCTCGCGGCGGGCGACCGCTGCCTTGTCATCGACGACTTCCTCGCCCACGGCCAGGCGGCCCTCGGGCTCCTGCACATCGCGCGGCAAGCGGGCGCGGAGGTGCTCGGCGCAGGCTTCGTCATCGAAAAGGGATTCCAAGGCGGCGGCGCGAAGCTCCGCGAAAAAGGCGTCCGCGTGGAATCACTCGCTGTCGTGCGGGAGATCAAGGACGGGCAGATCACGTTTGAGTGAAGGCACGGTCTCTCAGGACGCGCCGCCGACCAATTCCGTCAGGCGGTCGATTTCTGCGCGGCAGGCGGCGAGACGGGCGGAGGTTGCCGCCTCGGGGGTTTCCTCCATCGTTTCGATCTGGACGGAGAGGGCGGCGAGCGGCGTGCGCAGCTCGTGCGCCAGGGCCTCGGCGCGGCGTGTGCGGACTTCCTGCTGGCGTTCGAGGTCTTTTGCGAGACGCCGCGCGAGAGCCATGC
>JAISTF010000035.1 GCA_031272745.1 Eubacteriales Family XIII. Incertae Sedis bacterium | reverse complement strand
CGGTGCGGCAGGGCTACAACCCACAGACGCTCGCGGTGATCCGCGAGGAGCAGGCACCGGTGGCGGATACGCCGGACGTGCAGGAAGCGCCGTCCTTGGATGAAGACACGCCTGCGGTCAAGCAAAAGAGTTCGATCCAACCGATGGAAGAGGCTGCCGACGAACCCGCCGCCGACATCGCCGCGACCTGCATCGCGTACCCGATCACGCAGTCGTACAAGACCGACACATCCGTCGACATCTTCGACATCTCCGACAAGGCGAACCCGCGCAAGCTCCACACGCTGAGCCAGAGCGGGACGTACCGCGACAGCCGCATGGTCGGCGGGATGCTCTACCTCATCAGCGAATACACGGACATCCTGCCCACGGAAACTGCGCAGGATGAGCCCGGCACGTACGTCCCGTTATTCGCGGAAGACGGCACGCAGATCGCGTCGGCGCCGGAAGACATCGTGCTGCGCCCCGACGTGACGTGGCCGAGTTACACGGTCGTCGGCGGCATCGACGCGGCCGGCGAGGGCGTCTACGTTTCGCAGAAATCCGTCTACGGCGCGACGGAGACGGTCTACGCGAGCACGGACAACATCTACCTCGCGACGTCCGCCTACACGGACGAGGAGACGGGCCGCGACGACACATACGTCTACTACACCTCGGGATACCATACGCAGCTCTGCCGTCTGGCAATCGGCGGCGGCGCCGTCGAAATCGCCGCGACGGGCGCGGTGCCCGGCACGCTGCACAACCAGTTCTCGCTCGACGAGCGCGGCGGCGTCCTGCGCGTGGTCGTGACCGAATGGGAAAACACCTGGGCCAATTTCATCACCGAGCCCGAAGTCTACACGGAAAAGATGTGGGAAGACTTCCCCGAGGGCACAAACAAGCAGACGAACGCGCTCTACACCTTCGACGAAAATCTCACGCAGCTCGGCGCGGTCACGGACCTCGCGGAAGGCGAGCAGGTCTTTTCGGTGCGCTTCCTCGGCGATGTGGCGTATTTCGTCACCTTCCGCCAGACGGACCCGCTGTTCAGCGTCGACCTGACCGACCCGAAGGACCCGCGCGTCCTCGGCGCGCTGAAGATCCCCGGCTTCTCGGAATACCTGCACCCCTACGCGGACGGCCTGCTTTTCGGCCTCGGCAACGACGCCAACGAGCAGACGGGCGCGCGCGGCAACCTGAAGCTCTCGATGTTCGACAACAGCGACCCGGCGGACGTGACCGAGGCGCACAAGCTGCTCGTCGAAGGCCATATGTACACGGATGTCGCGTCCAACCACAAGGCCATCGTCGTGAGCGCGGCCCTCGGCCTCATCGCCTTCCCCGCCGACGAGTCCTACCTCATCTATTCCTACAATAACGATGCCGGCTTTGCGAAAATCGCGGAGATTCCCGTGGACCGCGGCGCGGGCGCAAGCGACCCGAACAGCCGCGGCGCGTACATGCCCTTTGATATGCGAGGACTCTTCATCGGAAACGTCTTCTACGTGGTCACGCCGAACACGGTGACGGCCTACGACATGGACGACGGCTTTGCACAGGTCGGCGGGGTGGTGCTGAACGAAGCGGCCTGGTCCGTGTCCTCGTGGGATTATTCGCAAAGGGTCTGGGACACCGGCCCCGTCATGCCCCTCGCCGCCGAACCCGCGATGGCGGAGTGAAGCGCGCGCCCTCACCCCTGCGCCATGCGCAGGATCTCGTCGGCGATGCGGAAGAGAGGGAGTTGAACCTGGACGGCGCCCATGACCCAGGCGGCCATCGGCATGCCGTAGACGACGGAGCTGCGCTCGTCCTGGCCGATCGTGCGGCCGCCGGCGTCGAGGATGCGTTTGAGGCCGGCGGCGCCGTCGACGCCCATGCCCGTGAGGAGCACGCCGATCGCGCGCGGGCCCGCGGCCTCGGCGACGGAGCCGAAGAGCACGTCGACGGCGGGCCGGTGTCCGTTGACGGGCGCCGATTCGCGGCAGCGCACGCGGTAGCAGCCGCCCGCCCCGGGCGTCCCCTCGCGCACCACTTCCATCTGCAGGCCGCCGGGCGCGATGAGCGCCGTTCCGGGTTCGACCGCGTCCCCGTCGCGCGCCTCGCGCACGGTCAGGTGGCACGCAGCGTCAAGCCGCTGCGCAAACATCTTCGTGAAGCCGGACGGCATGTGCTGCGCGACGACGATCCCCGGCATATTCGCCGAATATTTCGTCAGGATGCTCGTGATGGCGTCCGTCCCGCCCGTCGAGGCGCCGATCGCGATGAGCCGCGACGCGTCCACCGCGCCCGCGACGCCTTCCGCCGACAGCTCGATCGCGTCGGGCACGCGCCGCCGGAACGCAAACCGCGCCGTCGACGCTGCGAGGACCTTGTCCTTCAGCTCGCGCAGGAACGCCGGCTGGTCGGCCACGGACGCGGGCTTCGCGATGAAGTCCAACGCCCCCGCGTCGAGCGCCTCGAAGACGCTCACGGCCAAGGACGAAATCACGATGACGGGCAGCGGGTACTGCGGCATGAGGTTGCGCAGAAATTTGATGCCGTCCATGCGCGGCATCTCGACGTCGAGCAACAGCACCTGCGGCGCGAGCTTCGGGATGCGGTCCTTCGCCTCGAACGGGTCCGCCGCAAAACCGACGACTTCGATGCAGTCGTCCTTTTCGTAGCCTTTTGCGACGAGCTCCCGAAACAGCAGGGAATCGTCCACCACCATCAAACGGATTTTTTCCATGGAACTATTCGGGGGAGTCGACGGAAATCGTCTCGATCATGTCCAACTCGTCCGGCTGCAGCAGCTTGTCGGCGTCGAGCAGCAGCTGCACGCCGCCGCCGGCCTTGCCGATGCCCTCGACGAAACGGTTTTCGTAGCCGAAGCCCGGCCCGTCGGGCGGCGGCGCGATCTGGTCCTCGGGGATCGTCAGCACGTCGTCGACCCTGTCCACGATGAGCCCGACGGAGATGCCGCCCACGTCGATGACGACGACGCAGGTGCGGTCCGTATACGGCAGCGCGGTCTTGCCGAATTTCAGCCGCACGTCGATGAGCGGCACGATGTGGCCGCGCAGGTTGATGATGCCCTTCACGTAATCCGGCGTCTCGGGCACGCGCGTCGCATCCTGGATGCCGATGATCTCCGTCACAAAGCGAATCGGCAGCCCGTACAGCGTGCCGTCGACCGTGAACGTCAGGAACCGCCCGCGTTGCGTGTCCTCTTCTTCGTATTCGGTTTCGCCAAAAAAATCCACCATTTCGCCTTTCATTATACAATAACCCTTTTATTTTTGTCGGGCGGCAGGATGCCGCCCCTACAGCACGTTTGCCTGCCGGCCCGCCGTCTGCACGCGCACGGACCCGTCGCCGAGCGAGAAAAACACCGTGCGGCCGTAGTCTGCGCCCACGTCCTCGCCGTCGACGGGGATGCCGAGCCGCGCGAGCTCCCGCCGGACTGCCTCGATGTTGCGCGCGCCGATCGAGCCCATCAGCGAGTCGAACGCGACGCCGAACATATTGGCGCCGCCCGCGATCTTCGCGCGGATGCCCATCCGGTCCGCGCCGGCCGCGACCATGTCGCGCACGAGGTCCTCGATCGCCGTGTCCGCGTATTTCATGCGGTCGTCCACGCACCCGTCCGTGCGCAGGGAGCAGGTGGGCAGCATGATGTGCGACAGCCCGCCGATGCCCGTGGTGGGGTCGTACAGCGACACGCCGACGCAGGAGCCGAGCGCGTATGTGACCAGCGTATCCGGCGATCGGGACATTTTGTAGTCCGAGATGCCGACCTTGATGGGTTCGTTCATATTGTTATTCATACCCCCTAAATCGAATTTGAATCAGAATCCGAGTCTTTCCATCATGACATTGATGGACGCGATGTCCGAAAACAGGATGACGTGGCTGCGCAGGCTGCGCGTCTCCGTGCGGAAGCTCTCCTCGATGAAGAGGATGTGCGCGTCGTCGACGCTGAATTCGACCATCGGCGCGGCGAGCAGCGCGCCCGTCATGTCGATCGCGGCGTACGGGACCGAGATTTCAAACCGCAGATCCGTGAGCATGCCGATCGAGCCGAGGTAGGCGGACGTCAGGATGTTGCCGATCTCCTTGATCATCGACAGCTTCATCTCGGAGAGGCCGACGGGCTCGTCGTCCTCGCGCCGGCCGACGAGGATGTGGGCGATTTCCTTCGCGTCCTCGAAGGCGATCAGGAAGAGCACCATGCCTTTCACCTCGCCCTCAAAATGAATCAGGATGCCGACCGAGAGGCTTTCGGGGTCGCCGATCGCGCCCACGACGCCGCCGTAATCCTCGATGCGCACGCGCGGGATGCTGATGTGCACGCCTTCGTCGAGCAGCACGGACAACGACGTCGCCGCGTTGCCGGCGCCGATGTTGCCGATTTCGCGCAGCATATCGAGTTGGCGTTCGTCGAGTTCTTCATAGGATCGGATCATGCGAGGCCCTCCTCGAGTTCGCGGCGCACGCAGCGCGGGCATTCCTTCACCTTGACGGCCGCGCGCGTCAGGCTCATGAGCACGTCGGCCTCGTATTGGTGCCGGTAGTTTTCGATGAGCTGCGTGTAGGATTTGCCGCCGCCCGAGGTGATATATTTCGAGGGGAGGGCGTTGAGCGCGAGCGCGAGCACGTCCTCTCGGTTTTCCGCCGTGTCCTCGACGCCGACCTTTTTCAGGACGGCCGGCAGCATGTCCGTCGCCATCTGCAGGATGAGGTTGATCGGCTCTCCGGATCCGTATGCCATCAGCCCAGCACCCCCTTCACCGTCTGGAGCAGGCGCTCCGGCTTGAACGGTTTCACGATGAAGTCGAGCGCGCCGAGCTTGATGGCTTCAATCACCATATTCTCCTGCCCCATCGCGGAGCACATGACGACTTTCGCGTCGGGGGCGATGGCGCGGATTTCTTTCAGCGCGGCCAGCCCGTCCATCACGGGCATCGTGATGTCGAGCAGCGTGAGGTCCGGCGGCGGGCCGGCGCGGAAGGCGGCGACGGCTTCTTCGCCGTTCGCGGCTTCCGCAAAATCGGTGAACCCGTCTTTCTTCAGGTTCTCCCGAATCATCATCCGCATGAATGCGGCGTCGTCCACGATCAAGATTTTCGCCATTCTGTTTATCTCCTTTTGCGTTTCCTGCTTTTGCAGGTGAAGTTATTATATCTCAAAGATGGGGATTGTGCTACAATGAGGTCATGTCGGACGGATACAACAACGATTCGCTTTTGGAACTCTATCTCTACGAATCCACCTCTTTGCTGGAGTCGCTGGATCGCATCCTTTTGGATTCCGAGTCCATCCACGACCTCTCGCGGGAGAACGTGAACGAGATCTTTCGCATCATGCATACAATCAAGGGCAGCAGCGCGATGATGGGCTATACGGGCATCGCGGACGTGGCGCACAAGACGGAGGATTTGTTTTCCGTCATCCGCGACGGGGGGCTGCCGCAGCAGTTCATGGGGGACCTCATCGACGCGGCGTTGGCGGTGTCGGATTTTTTGAAGGCGGAGGTCGCGAAGGTGCAGGACGGCGTCGCGCCCGAGGCCGAGGTCGGGGCGTTGACGGACGTGATCGTGAAGCTCGCGGGGCGCATCCGCGGCGAGGTCGGCGAGCCGGAGCCGCCGGACCTCGGACGCATCCTCGGCGGCGCCGCGTCCGGCGAGAACCCGCCCGTGTCGCAACCGGAGCCCGTGGACGTGCGCATGCCGGAGCCCGTGCCGGAGGAGCCGGAACCAGAACCCGAACTGGAACCCGAACCCGAACCGGAACCGGAGCCCGAGCCCGAACCCGAACCGGAGCCCGAACCGGAGCCCGAGGCGCTTATGCCCGTTGCGCCCGAAGGCGGGCGCATCCTCGGGATGGAGATCAAAGAGCCCGAGGAGCCGCAGGCGGACATCTCGCGCGTGACGGCCGCCGTCGGCGGCAGCGGCGGGCTCGCCGAGCCGACGACGTACTATCTCCATGTGCATTTCAACGAGGGCTCGAAGATGGAAAATATCCGCGCCTTCATGCTCGTGAACAAACTCTCCGAGAAGGGCACGGTCGACCGCACGGTGCCGGCCAACGTGGAGTCGGACCCCGAGACGGCGAACGAGATCGTCGAGCGAGGGTTTTACATCAGCTATACGACGACGTTGTTCCGCGAGCAGATCGAAAAGCTCGCGAAGGGGACGCTGTCCGTGGAGTCCGTCTCGTTCGTACGCAAGATGCCGGAGGATCCGAATGCCGGCCGCTTCGCGGCGCAGGAGGCGCCGCGCCCCGAGCCGCGCCCGCAACCGATCGCGGTGGCACCTGCGCCGGAACCCGTACCCGAACCGGTAGCGTCCGCGCCGATTGCCCCGCCCGCGCCGGAACCCGCGCCGCCTGCGACTCCGCACGCTGCGCCTACGCCACCCGCGCCTGTGCCCGTTATTCCGGCACCCGCCGCCCCGCCCGTGCAAACGGAACCCGTGGACGCGGGACGGGCAAGCCCGTCCCCTACGCCACCCGCGTCGGAACCGCAACCCGATTCCGCACCTACTGAGCCCGTAGGGGCGGCTTTCAGCCGCCCGCCCGCGCCGGCGGCGACGCAGAGCA
>JAISTF010000231.1 GCA_031272745.1 Eubacteriales Family XIII. Incertae Sedis bacterium | reverse complement strand
AAGACTTTCCGTATCTGGAGATTGCGAAGGCGTACGAAGCGGCCGGTGCGGCGGCGATTTCCGTGCTGACGGAGCCGAAGTGGTTTTTGGGGTCGGCGGCATACCTGCGCGAGATCGCGGCGGCGGTGGACGTGCCCGTGCTGCGCAAGGACTTCGTCGTCGACGCTTACCAGATCTACGAGGCGAAGGCGCTCGGCGCGTCGGCGGTGTTGTTGATCGTGTCGATTTTGACGGACGCGGAGCTGCTCGCGTTTCGCGAGTTGTGCGACGGGCTCGGGTTGTCGGCCTTGGTCGAGGCGCACGACGAGGATGAGGTGGCGCGGGCGTTGGTCTGCGGCGCGCGCGTCGTCGGCGTGAACAATCGGGATCTCAAGACGTTCGGCGTCGATCCGGCGAACAGCTTGCGTCTGCGCGCGCGCGTGCCGGAGGGGGTGCTGTTTGTCGCGGAGAGCGGCGTGGCGGGACCGGACGACATCCGCGCGCTCGCGCCCGCGCACCCGGACGCGGTGCTCATCGGCGAGGCGATGATGCGGGCGGCGGACAAGGCGGCGTTTTTGGGGAGTTTGAAGGATGCCACAGCCGAAGATTAAAATCTGCGGGCTGTCGCGGCCCGAGGACGTGGACGCCGTGAACGCGGCGCGGCCGGACTACATCGGGTTTGTGTTTGCGCCGGGGAGCCGGCGGCGCGTGACGCCGGAGCAGGCGGCGGCGCTGCGGGCGCGGTTGGACGCGGGCATCGTGCCGGTCGGGGTGTTTGTGGACGCGGAGGTAGACGAGATTGCGGCGCTCGTGGCGGCGGGTACGATCGAGGCGGTGCAGCTGCATGGGCGCGAGGATGCGGCGTATGTGCGGGTGCTGCGGGATTTGTTGCCGGAAGGGACGGCGGTGATCAAGGCCATGCGGCTGGATTCTCTTCCTTTAGGTGGAGAATCCGGCGCGGACTACATCCTTCTCGACCACGGATCCGGCGGCACGGGGGAAGCCTTCGACTGGCGACTGCTCGACGGCCGCTGCGCGGACGGATGCATCGACGGCGTGCCGTTCTTCCTCGCGGGCGGCGTGAACGAGGGGAACCTCGAAGAAGCGCTCGCGCTCGGGCCGTATGCGGTCGACGTGAGCAGCGGCGCGGAGACGGACGGGGTCAAGGACGCGGGGAAGATTTCGCGGCTGGTGGCAGCGGTGCGTGGTAGCAAAGGAAGGAAGCGATGAGCAAGGGCAGGTTTGGGCAGTTCGGCGGGCAGTACATCCCCGAGACGCTGATGAACGAAATCCACCGCCTGGAAGCGGCGTACGAAGAAGCCAGACAGGATGAAGATTTTCAGACAGAGCTGGCGACGTTATTGCGGGAATACGCGGGGCGGCCGTCCCTGCTCTATTTTGCGAAAAAAATGACGGAGGATCTCGGCGGCGCGCGGGTCTATCTGAAGCGCGAAGACCTCAACCACACGGGCAGCCACAAGATCAACAACGTCCTCGGGCAGGCGTTGCTCGCGAAGCGCATGGGCAAGACGCGCGTGATCGCGGAGACGGGCGCGGGGCAGCACGGGGTCGCGGCGGCGACGGCGGCGGCGCTGCTCGGCATGGAGTGCGAGATCTTCATGGGCAAGGAGGACACGGAGCGGCAGGCGCTCAACGTGTACCGCATGGAGCTGCTCGGCGCGAAGGTCAACGCGGTGACGACGGGCACGATGACGCTGAAGGACGCGGTCAACGAGGCGATGCGCGAATGGACGACGCGCGTGGACGACACGCATTATTTGCTCGGGTCGGTCATGGGGCCGCACCCGTTCCCGATGATCGTGCGCGACTTCCAGGCCGTGATCAGCCGCGAGGCGCGGGCGCAGATCCTGGAGGCGGAGGGGCGGCTGCCGGCGGCGGTGCTCGCGTGCGTCGGTGGCGGGAGCAACGCGATCGGGATGTTTTATCATTTCATCGAAGACGAAGGCGTGCGGCTCATCGGCTGCGAGGCGGCGGGCGAAGGCGCGGACACGCCGCGGAACGCGGCGACGGTCGCGAACGGCTCGCTCGGGGTCTTCCACGGGATGAAGTCGTATTTCTGCCAGGACGAACAGGGGCAGATTGCGCCCGTGTACTCGATTTCGGCGGGGCTCGACTACCCGGGCATCGGGCCGGAGCACGCGCACCTGCACGCGAGCGGGCGCGCGGAGTACGTGCCGGTCACGGACGAGGAGGCGGTGCAGGGGTTTGAGTACCTGTCCGTGACGGAGGGCATCATCAGCGCGATCGAGAGCGCCCATGCGGTGGCGTACGCGCGGAGGCTCGTGCCGACGCTGCCGCCGGAGGAGAACGTGATCATTTGCCTGTCGGGGCGCGGCGACAAGGACGTGGCCGCCATCGCGCGGTACCGCGGGCGGGAGGTGTCGGAATGAGCAGGATTGCAGAGGCGTTTGACCACGGCAAGGCGTTCGTCGGTTTCGTGACGGGGGGCGACCCGTCGCTCGAAAAGACGCGGGAGTTTGTGCTGGCGATGGCGGAGGCGGGGTGCGACCTCATCGAGATCGGCGTGCCGTTTTCCGACCCGATCGCCGAAGGCCCCGTCATCCAGGAGGCGAACCTGCGCGCGCTTGCGGCGGGGACGACGGTGGACGCGCTGTTTGGGCTCGTGGCGGATTTGCGGGGCGTGGATTCTCTGGAGGCGCCGCTTGTCTTCCTCACCTACCTCAACCCCGTCTACCACTACGGCTACGAGGCGTTTTTCACCCGCGCGGCGCAGGTGGGCCTCGACGGCATCATCATCCCCGACCTGCCCTTCGAGGAGCAGGGCGAGCTCAAGCCCGTCGCGCGCGCACACGGCGTCGACGTCATCTCGCTGATCGCGCCGACGAGCGACGAGCGCGCCCGCGCCATCGCCGAAGACGCCGACGGCTTTGTCTACCTCGTCTCGTCCATGGGCGTCACGGGCGTGCGCGCCGAGATCAAGACCGACCTCGCGGCCATCGCGGCGCGGATCAAAGCGGCCACGACTGTGCCGGTCGCCGTCGGCTTCGGCATCCACAGCCCCGAGCAGGCGGCGGAAATCGCAAAAACCTGTGACGGCGTCATCGTCGGCAGCGCCATCGTGAAGATCGTCGCCGAGCACAGCGCAGCCGCCGCCCCCCATATCGCCGCCTACGTGCGGGAGATGAAAGACGCGATACGATTTTAACCCCGTTTTAATCCGCGTTCCATGCGTTTTCAACCTTTGCCGGGTATCATGGTTTCCAGAAGCAACGGAACCGCCGAAAGGCAAAGGAGGAATCATCATGAACAATGGTCAGGAAAAGAAACTGTATCGCTCGGAGCAAAACAAGGTCTTCGCCGGCGTGTGCGGCGGGCTTGCCGCATATTTCGGCTGGGACGCGACCGTGCTGCGCATCCTGTGGGTCGTTGTGACCATCTTCTCGGTCGGCGCGGGCATCATCGCCTACCTGATCTTCTGGCTCGTCATGCCGCGCCAGGTGGACGCGGCCGCGTGGAGCCAAGGGCAGGGCGGCTACGCAAACCCCAACGGTCTGCGGTAAGGGGCGGCCTTCTATTCCGGCAGCACCCCGGCCATATACAGCGGCAAGTGCACCACGCCGTCCTTGACCATGAGATCCTTCGTGTACAGCAGATAGGGCGTTCCGATCTTCTCTGCGAACTTTGTCCGG
>JAISTF010000119.1 GCA_031272745.1 Eubacteriales Family XIII. Incertae Sedis bacterium | reverse complement strand
TACCGCCGCACCGCCACGATGACGAGGCGGCCGTTTTCCTGGGAATATTCGCACGTTGACAGCATGAGGATCTTGTCGCCGAGCATCGGGCGCATCGCGGCGTCGCTGATCTGGAGCTTCGCGTCCACCTGCTTCATGAAATCGTCAAACGCCGACTGCGTCGTGAAGTCCGACACCGAGTAGTACGCAAATTCCGCGGGGTCATCCGTGTACACCTGCGTCTTGAACAGCCCGTAGATCACATACTCGTTGCGCCCCGTCATCGTATCAAAGATCACGTCGCGGTGCGCGTCGAAGAAATCCTGCTTCAAGAAATCCCCCATCGAGCCGAACATCGTGCCCGTCTTCATATGGTGCCCGTACAGGATGACCGCGTCGCTCGGCCGATCCACGTCGCTGATCTCGCTCGCGAAAATCGACCCCGCCGCCTGGTACTCCTTCTTGAAATTCTTGTCGATGTAATACTCGGGATTTTTCGGCGGCTTCGTCTGCATGACGGGGTAGTCGATCACCGTGTCGGGGATGCGCAGCCACCCGACGAAATCCTCGTTTTCCGCCTTGAGCTGCTTGTAGTACGGCAGCAAATCCTCGTACGTCAGCTCCGTCTGCACGCCGCCCTCGTCGGACACGGCCGGCGGCCGGATCTCCTCGAAGCCCGACTCCGCCACGTTGTTTGCGTGATAATACTTGATCAACTGCCACGCGCTGAAGGCAAACACCGCCGCGCACAGGATGATGAGGATGATCGTCCCCGCGTTGCGCCGCCTGCGCTTGCGTTCCGCGCGCTCGTCCTCTTCCGTCCAGACTTCCCGCTCTTCGCTCACAATTCCGCCTCCAGCCGCGTCCGGATCTCGTCGTACCCGAACGCCGTCACCTGCCCGCCGAGCCACCGCACGAGGTCGCCGCCGGCCTCATAGTCATACGCCTCGAGTTCCCGCAGCGCCGCCTGCAGACCGTCCGCGTCACACCCGCGGCTCGCCTCCAGCATTTTCAATAACACAGCCTTCTCGGGCGCCGCTTTTTTCGCACGCCCGTCGCCGCCGTCGGCCCCTTCCGCAATGGCCTGCACCGCGCGGAATTTCTCCGCGAGCGCGGCGATCTCCGCCGTGAGCGGCCCGTTGCCCGAGGATACCTTCGCGAAATCCCCCGCCTTCGCCGCAAACTCGAGCTCCTTCGCCATGTCGCCCTCGCGCGTCGCGCCGACGCCGTAGCAGCTGCCCTTCACGCCATGCACCTCGATCGCATAGTCCGCGATCGTCTCTTCCGTGCAAAGGTCGTTCAGCTTGTCGATATGTCCGCCGATGCTGCCCGCGAACGTCCCGAGCACCTTCAGATACAGTTTCACGTTGCCGGCAAACAGCGCCGCGCCGGCCGCCGGGTCCATCCCCTCAAGTCCCGCCTGCGCAAACGCCGCGCGCAGTCCGTCCATGTCCGTGACCAATCGTTATTCCCCTTCCTTCCTGCCCTTGCGGATGCGCCGGAAATCCTCTTCATGCCGCCGCACGACCTCGATCAAATAAGGATCGAAATGCGTGCCCGCGTCCGCATAGAGTATCCGGAACGCGTCCTCGTCCGAAAACGCCTGCTTGTACGGGCGTTCGCTCGTCAGCGCGTCAAACACGTCCGCGATCGCCGTGATGCGCGCCGACAGCGGGATGTTCGCGCCCGCGAGCCCCTTCGGATAGCCGTGTCCGTTCCATTTTTCGTGATGCCCGACCGCGATGTTGAGCGCCTCGCCGAGCAGGTGGTCGTCGCCGAGCTTCGCGACTGCGTCCTCGAGCATCTGCGCGCCGTGGTACGGGTGCGTCTTGATGATGTCCCATTCGTCCGCCGTCAGCTTGCCCGGCTTGAGCAGCACATTGTCCGGCATCGCGATCTTGCCGATGTCGTGCAGCTTCGCGGCCTCGGTGATGTCGTCCGCGAGCGCCTGCGTCATCTCGTATCCCTTCTTCGGACGGTCGAGCAAATCCTTCACGATCACGCGCACGAAATTTGTCACGCGCAGGATGTGCTCGCCCGTGTCGTGGTCGCGCATATCGCCCGCGCGCGCGAGCAAATCGAGCGTGATCTTTTCGCGCTCGAGCAGTTTCTTGTTTGCGTCCTGGAGTTCCTCGGTCTTTTCCGCGACCTTCTCCTCGAGCTCGTTGCGGTAGGACTGGAGCTCGAGCTGGAGCGCGACGCGCTTCGCGAGCGACGCGTCCTTGATCGGCTTGAGCAGGTAGTCCATCGCCCCGCTGTCGAGCGCCGCGATCTCGTCGTCGCCGTCCGCCGACCCCGTCAGGAAGATCACGGGAATCGCGCGCAGCAGCGGCTTCTCCTGAAGCCGTGCGAGCACGTCGAAGCCGCTCATCCCGCCCGGCATATTGCAGTCGAGCAGAATCAGGTCCGCCCCGTGTCCGTCCAGATAGCCGATCGCCGCCTCGCCGGACGTGAACGGCCGCACCGTATACGCGTCCTTCAGGATGCTCATGATCTGGTTCAGGATGATCGGATCGTCATCAATCGTGATAATGATCTTTTTCTCGCTGTCGCTCATACCCCGCTTCGTTTCCTGCTGTCTATGGTTGTGAATTCATGATAACACAATTCACGCAAACTCTACTACGTTTGATACCCCCTTTTTTTCGATTCAATCAAAGAATTTGGGAAATCGATTCCCCGTACGGCGGATAGAGGATGCCGCGCTCCGTGACGATCGCGGTGATCAGGGACGCCGGCGTCACGTCGAACGCCGGATTGAACGCGGCCGCGCCCTCGGGCGCCATGCGCCGCGCGTACCACATTTCCGTGACCTCCGCGGGGTCGCGCTGCTCGATCGGGATGCCCGCCCCGTCCGGCGTCGCGGGGTCGATCGTCGACGTCGGCGCGCAGATGTAAAACGGCACGCCGTAATGCTTCGCCGCGATGGCCAGGAGCGACGTGCCGATCTTGTTGGCCGTGTCGCCGTTGGCCGCCACGCGGTCGCAGCCCGTGAACACCGCGTCCACCGCGCCCGTCTGC
>JAISTF010000150.1 GCA_031272745.1 Eubacteriales Family XIII. Incertae Sedis bacterium | reverse complement strand
CAGGAAAAACGCTTCCTCACGGCGCTCGGGCAGGGACTCAGCCAGAGCGACGCCGCGGAGGAACTCGGCATCGCGCCGCGCACCGCGCGCGGCATGGCGGAACGCGTCGCGGAAAAACTCGGCGCATCCGGCAAAAACGATGCCCTGAAAATCGCCAAACAGATGCGTATCATTTGATCATTTTTCGCGATCAGCGCATCTGACACTCTCCTATCAGCAGGAGGCCCCTTGTCAAAGACAGAGGGGCTTTCTGTTTTTTTGGAGGGTCTCCGGCGCCGGTTCCGCGCCCCGTGCTGTGTTCACGATCACGGAATGTAAGCCTTACTTCAAGATTTCATATTGCGACAAGAAGACGGTTTCCCCGGCCGATTCTTCCGCCTGCACGCCTTCCCCCGTCTCTATCCAAACCGTCTCGCATCCCGCGAACATCGCTGGGGAACAATGCAAACGCTATATGCAGCTTGATTTTTGAGAAGTCGCTCGAAAAATATGGTATACTCTGTGCGGAGGGCTAATGATGATCATTGTAGATTCTGCACGAAAACACGGCATTGGCGACGCTGATATTGTATATGTATACGAAACATCGGATGTTGCATTCGTTCCGCAGGATCAAGAAGGCATCATTATGCTTCTCGGATTTGATACAATAGGCAGAGGTCTCGAAGTGGCATATCTCACCACGATAGAGGATGTGGATGTCGTGATACATGCAATGAAGATACGTCCGGAATACAAAAAGATACTGGACGATTATAAAGGAGCATAGACAATGAACGATTACAACCTAAAAACCACGGATGGCAGGCCGGTCACCGACGAGCTGATCGAAGAGCTTTCCGCGCGTTGCGAAAAAGGATGGGATCCGTCGGAAGTGGTCGTCGTGTCTACGAAACACGGAAAGGCCATGGCCGCGCTGCAGGCGCTCGATATTCCGTTGCAGGAAATCGAGGCGCTGGAACGACGCGCCAAACATGAGCACAAGCCGCTCTCGTCCTATGTGCGCTCGGTTCTTCTGAGCGAACTCGCAGGATAGGCGTTTTGCGCTACTAAATTTGCCAGTACAGATGCGTATCATCTGATCGTATTTTTGATCAACGCATCTGGCACTCTCCTATCAAACAGGAAGCCTCTCTGCCCACGGCCGAGGGGCTTTCTGTTTTTCGGGTATAATGTTGCGTATGGAGAACATCAACTGGTATCCGGGCCATATGAAAAAGACGCGCGAGCTCATCGGGCAAAATCTCGGGCTCGTCGACGCGGTTGTGGAGGTGTGCGACGCGCGCATCCCCGTGTCGTCGCGCAATCCGGTGCTGGACGAGCTGCTGTCGTCGAAGGGGCGGCTCGCGGGGCGGCGCCTGCTCGTGCTGAACAAAAGCGATCTGGCGGACGAGGCGGAGACGCGAAGATGGACGGCTGCTTTGGGCGCGGGCGGCGGGACTACGGTGCTTTCGTTGGATGCGATGCGGGGCGCGGGGGTGAAGCGGCTTGTGGACCGGCTGTCGGCGATGGGGGTGCGGCGGCTGATGATCGTCGGGGTGCCGAACGCGGGGAAGTCGTCTTTGATCAACCGGCTCGCGGGGCGGCGCACGGCGGCCGTCGGCGACCGGCCCGGCGTCACGCGCGGCAAGCAGTGGCTGACGCTGCCGGGCGGGATGCAGTTGCTCGACACGCCGGGGATTCTGTGGCCGAAGTTCGAGGACCCGCAGGCGGGGCTCAACCTCGCGTTTTGCGGGTCGATTCGCGATGAGATCATGGACTTGCAGGACCTCGGGTTCGAGCTCGTGCGGGTGCTGCTCAGGGAGTATCCGGCGCTGCTGTCGGGGCGGTACGGCGTGGAGGCGGGGCCCGATGAAGCGGCGGATGAGGCGCTCGGGGTCATGGATGCGATCGGGCGGCGGCGCGGGTTTTTGCTCGCGGGCGGGCGTGTCGACTTGGAGCGCGTCGCGCGCACGGTGCTCGACGAATTCCGCGCCGGCAAGATCGGACGCGTCACGCTGGAGAAAGCGCCACCTGCGCGGAGCGAAGCGGAGTCGCAGGACCCACAATGACCAAGACCGAACGCGAAGAGAGAATGCGCGCGCAGCTCGAAGCGATGCTGTCCTACGAGCGGGCGCTGTGGGCGAAGGGCACGGCGCGCATCGGCGGCGTCGACGAGGTCGGCCGCGGGCCGCTCGCGGGCCCCGTCTGCGCGGCGTGCGTCATCCTGCCGCAGGACTGGGACGTGCCCGGCGTCAACGATTCCAAGAAGCTCTCGGAGAAACGCCGCGCCGAGCTCTACGGCGTGATTGCGGAGCGCGCGATCAGCTACGGCATCGGCCTCGTCGGCCCTGCGCGCATCGACGAAATCAACATCCTCAACGCGACGAAGGAAGCGATGCTCGCGGCCGTGCGCCACCTGTCCGCGCCCCCCGACCACCTGCTCGTCGACGCGCTGAAACTGCCGGAGGCGGGCATCCCGGGGACGGCGATCGTGAAGGGCGACGAAAAGAGCGTGAGCATCGCGGCCGCGTCCATCCTCGCGAAGGTGACGCGCGACCGCATCATGATCGAGCTCGACAGCGTCTACCCCGGCTACGGCTTTGCGCGCAACAAGGGCTACGGCACGGAGGAGCATTACGCGGGGCTGCGCAAACTCGGCCCGACGCCTCTGCACCGCCGCAGCTTCTTGAAAAACTTATTGTAGTTTTATGATAAAATAACGGGCATGGAACCGGTCAATTTTTACACAATGCCTCGCACCATCACGGACACGGACGTCGACTTTGCTCGGCGGCAGAAGCTGTCGTCGATGTTCGGGTATTTTCAGGACATCGCGGCGTTTCACGCGGCGAACCTCGGCGGCAGCGTGAACCGGCTGTACGAGGAGTTCGGCGTTGCGTGGATCCTCGTGCGCGTGCGCGTCGAGATCGACACGTACCCGATGTACGCGGAGGACGTCGTCGTCGAGACCTGGCCGCAGAAGCCGCGCGGCCTGTACGAGAGGGATTACCGGATCCGGCGGGCGTCGGACGGGGAGGCGCTCGTGCGCTGCGGGTCCGTCTGGGCCATCATGAATCTGTCGACGCGCGAAATCAAGCGCGACCAGTTCCTCGACTACTACGGCGTCGAGATGCGGACGGACTACGCGCTGGACCGGCGGGTCGCGCGCATGAAGCCGCAGCCGGGCGCGGAGCCCTGCTACGAGCGCATCATCCGCTACAGCGACCTCGACTACAATGCGCACGTCAACAATTCCAAATACGTCGACTACGCGATGGACGCGATCCCTTTCACCGAGCATCGCGGCAAGGAGGTCCGCGCGTTTGAAATCCATTATTCAAATGAATGCGGGCCGGACAGCGTGCTTGCGATCGGGAAGAAGACGCTCGACGACGGGCGGTTATATATAGAAGGAAAACGCAAAGGGGATGGGCTCGACGTGTTCAACGCGGCGGTGGAGTTTTGACCGCGGGGCGCGGGGGCCGGAATAACGGGGGTAGTCGATGGGGATCTTTGACCGGTTCAAAAAGGCGGATGTCGCGCCGGGTGTCGACGGGGCGACCGGGTACGCCGGCGATGTGAAGAACAAGACGCCGTTTGCGGCGCGGTCCGTGGAGATGTTTGTGACGGATCTTTCGTCGAAGGCGTCCGTGCCGGGCGGCGGCGGGGCGGCGGCGCTTGCGGGCGCGCTCGCGGCGGCGCTCGGGAGCATGGCGGCGAACCTCTCGATGAAGCCCTCGGAGCAGGACAGCGAGATGCAGGTCATGAAGACGTACCTCTACCGTATCCAGACGGAATTGGTCGCGCTCATCGACAAGGACGCGGAGGCGTTCGCGCCGCTCGCGGGGGCGTGGCGGTTGCCGGAACGCAACGATTCGGAAAAAGAAAACAAGGAGCGCGTCGTGCAGGCCTGTCTCAAGCAGGCGGCGGACGTGCCGATGGAGACGCTCCGCAAGAGCTGCGAGGCGGCGGTGCTGCTCAAGGCGCTTTCCGAGAAGGGCGGCGTGCGGGCGCAGAGCGACGTCGTGTGCGGCGCGATCCTGTGCCGCGCGGCGCTTGAGGCGGCCTGGGTGAACGTCCGCGCGAACACGGCGCTGATGGCGGACGAGGCCTACGCGCGGCGTCTCGAAGAAGACGCGCAGGCGCTGCTCCGCAAATACCTGCCCACGATGGACGCGGTGGCGGGGGCGTAAGCGGCGCGCGACGAGAGGTGGGCGCTTGAGGTACGACGATATCGGGTTTGCGAAGATTGATACGGACCGGGCGCGGCGCACGGGGCGCGCCGAGGTGATTTTCGGGCTCGGGAAGACGGCGGAGCAGGTGGCGGAGATTTTGGCGCGGCTCGCGGAGCGGGAGGCGCTTGTCATCGCGACGAAGGTGACGCCGGAGCAGGCGGCGGCGGCGCGGTCGGCGCTGACGGAGGGGCTGCGCGCGGGGGTGACGTATTACGAGGTGCCGCGGATGTTGGTGTGGCGGCGGGATTTTGGCTTGCTGGATTCCCGGGACAGCGCGGGTGTGCTGTCGCGGGTCGCGGTGGTTTGCGGGGGGACGGCGGACATTCCGGTCGCGGAGGAGGCGGCGCTGACGGCGGAGCTGTACGGGTGCGCGGTCTCCCGCCACTTCGACGTCGGGGTCGCGGGCATCCATCGGCTGCTGGACTGCGCGGAGGAGATCCGCGCGGCGGACGTGGTCGTGGCGGTCGCGGGCATGGAAGGGGCTTTGGCCTCGGTCGTCGGCGGACTCGTCGCGGTGCCGGTCATCGCGGTGCCGACGTCGGTCGGATACGGCTCGTCGATGGGGGGGCTCGCGGCGCTGCTCGCGATGCTGAATTCGTGCAGCCTCGGGGTGTCGGTCGTGAACATCGACAACGGCTTCGGTGCCGGATATTTGGCGTCGCTGATCGCGAAATAGAAGGTTAATTTTTCCTCTTAACATGTAAAAAAAAATGCTTTACCCCGCCTGTTTTTTTCCGCCGGGAAGGAGCACAATATTTCTATATATATAAAAAAGGAAACGGTGGGGGGGTATTGCTATGGGATCCAACGGACGGGCAGGAATATCATTTTGGCAGGAGGATTTGCAATAATGTTTGACAGGAACATGAAAATATTGGCCGTTGCGCTGGCGGCGGTATTGGTCGCCGGATTGGCCGTGCCGACGCTGACGCTTGCGGGGGAAGGTGCCGAAGCGCCGCCCGCGGAGGCCGCACAGGAAGCGCCGGCAGAGGTGGCGGCAGAGGAGGCCGTCCCCGCCGAAAGCGACAATAGCGAAAGTAGGGGCGGCATCCTGCCGCCCGCCGAAAGCGAAAG
>JAISTF010000105.1 GCA_031272745.1 Eubacteriales Family XIII. Incertae Sedis bacterium | reverse complement strand
GCATCATGCCCGAATGGTTTGCGATGAATCCGCAGACGAAGCCGTCGATTTTCGCGATGCCGCAGTACACCTCGGGGCCGTAGTCCGGCCGGTATTCCATATGCTCGCTGCCGTCGAAGGAAGCGCAGCTGATCAGCTCGTTCATCTTCACGGAAGAGGATTTCGCGACGACGGTGCGGATGTACTCGCAGGGGCAGATACAGCTGACGCGCTTCACGACCTCGGTCGTGGGCTTCGACGACGTCCAAGCCGCCTTCGAGAACTTAGTCTCGCCGGGCTGCAAGGAAATCAAGGTGCAGATCGACCCCGGGCTGTAGCGCAGCCACCTTTCCGGCGCACCGGTTCCTGATACCACAGAAACTGATTTTTGCGCCTCAATATTCCCCCGGCGCGCCGTCGGTCCAGTCCGTCTCCAGCGTCTCGCCGTTTGCGTAGGTCAGCGTGCCGTGGCCGTGGAATTTGCCGCCCACGAAACCGCCCGTGTACGACCAGGCGCCGCTTGCGTCGCGGTAGCTGCCCTCGCCTTCCGCATAACCGTTCGCAAAGCCACCCTCATAGACGCTGCCGTCCGCATAGGTGAAGACGCCCTGCCCCGTCAGCGCGCCGGCATCCCAGCCGCCCGCGTAGGCCCAGCCGCCGGCCGGATCCGTGAGCGTGCCTTCGCCGGACATCACGCCGCGTTCAAACATGCCGTCGTAGACGTCCCCGTCGCGGTCCGTATAGGTGCCCTTGCCGTTCGGGAGCCCGTCGGAAAAACCGCCGACGTAGGACCAACCGGCTGCCGCCGTGAACCGCCCCTCGCCCTCATAGACGCCGTCCTTGAACGACCCTTCGTAGACGTCGCCGCTCCCGTAGACGATCTTGCCCTGTCCTGTCACGGCGCCGCCGACCAGCGTGCCGGAAACCGTGTCCCCGAACCCGTCCGGAAAATCCTCGACGTCCTGCACGACGCGGTTGTCGAGCGCGCCCATCGCGTACAGCGCACACCAGATCATCACGGCCGCAAGCAGCAGGCCGAGCGCGATCTTCAAAACCCTTTGCAGCACGGCCATCATCCCGCCCCCTTCGCCGGTTTGTCCTTCGCGACTTCGATGGCCTGCGCGATGCAGTTGGCGTAGATCTGCCGCGAGTTCGGCGTGTTCATATGCATCCCGTCCGGCGCGAGTTCGTCGCGGTGGTCCCTGATCGCGAGGTTCCAGTCCGCGACCGCGATGAAGTCAAACTGCTGCGACACGTCGCGCACGAATGTGGCGCCGGCCTCCATATAGTCCTTCCCGTACGGCGTCACGAGGATGAGCTTGTGTCCCGCGGGCAGCGCGTCGATCGCCACGTAGGTCGCGTCCACCGTGAAGTTCTGGTAGTTCGTGAACAGCGCGAGTACGACGTATTCGCCGAGCTGCCCGCTGTCCGCGTATTGGTGGATGATGTCCGCGCCCACGCCCATATTGCGCGACTCCTTCGCGTCGACGAGGACGCTGCCGAGCGTCGCCTGGAGCGTCTCGGCCGCGCCGAGCGTCACGCTGTCGCCGATGATCGTGACGTCGGCGCCGCCCGGCGGCAGGATCGGCACGACCGCGCCGTCCGGCGATTCCGTATGCGCGGCCTGCGCCGGATCAAGGAGCCCCGCCGCTTCCGCTTCGAGCCGCGCGGCGCGCGCGGACGGGCTCTCGGGCAGCGCGGCAGACTGCGCGTGCAGCAGCACGGGATTCAGCGCGAGCGCGGCGAGATAGTCGTCGTACTGCGCCATTTTGCCGATGTTGAGCAGCTCCTGTTGGTGCTCGTAGTCGGCTTCGATCAGCGTTTTCGCGGGGGCGCCCGAAATCGAAAAGAACGAGACGAGCACCATCGCCGCGCAAAGCACGGAAAGCAGCGGCGCCCCGCGTTTCGGCCCGCGCGACACGGCGCGGCGTTCCGGCGCCGCGATCGGCCGCGACTCGAAAAAGCGGTACGACACTTCCGCAAGCAGCAAGGTGCAGACGACCGACAACGCGATCACGACCCCGTGCGGCGTATGGTTCGGAAACGGCCCGCGGCCCGTCTCCGCGAGCTGCGAGAGGATGATGAAGACGGGCAGATGGAACAGGTAGATGCTGTACGACCGTCGGCCGACCATCGCAATCAGATGGATCTCCCGAAACCATTCGAAGCGCTGGAGCGACAGAATCAGCCACAGGATGAGCGCCGTGAGCAGCGCGGCCGCGAGCAATCCCCAGCGGTAGGTCGCCTCCGCCGTGAAGGACAGGATGCGCGCCAGATAGACGAGCACGACGAGGCTGACGCCGATGCCCAGAACGCAGACCGGCGCCGCAGGCTGGAAGACCGGCGTCTTCATCCCCGTGGCCGCGCCGAGCGCGGACCCGACAAGCAGCGAGCAGATGCGCGCCGTCGTCGCGTAATAGGCGACCGACGGGTCTTCCGGCGAGCCGATGTACAGGATTTGCATATGGGCGTAGGCGATGACGGACAGCGCCGCGCACCCGAGGATCAGCGCCTGCCGCGCGCCCCACGCGGTCCCGCCGCGCAGCTTGACGACGGCGTACACGACGGCGACGAGGATGCCCCAGACGATGTAATACTGCATCTCGACGCCGAGCGTCCACGTATGCACGAAGAAACTCGGCAGCAGCCGCCCCTCATAGGAACCGCCCGTCGCAATTTCATAATAATTTTGCACCCACCCGAACACGGCCGCGACTTGCGCGCGCACGCCGACGCGCAAATCCGGCGAGACAACCTGCGCCATCGTGAGCGTGCAGATGACCATGAACGCCGCCGCCGGCAGCAGCCGCCGCACGCGGCGCACGAAGAACGCGAGGAGATCGATCTTTTCGTGCGCGTCGTATTCGCGGACAAACAGCGCCGTCACGAGAAATCCGGAAATCGCAAAAAAGACGTCGACGCCGAGGAATCCGGCGGGCAACAGCCGCGGAATATAGTGATAGATGACTACGAGGATGACGCCGACGGTACGAATCGAATTGATGCCGCGGATCTGACCGAGCTTCATGGCCCCCCTGTGCTCCCCCCCTGCGGCGCTGCCGGTGCGTGAGGGCGGGTGGGGCCCGCGGGGGGGTGGTCGGTGCGGTCGGGGGTCGGGGGGGGCTGGGCGGGG
>JAISTF010000079.1 GCA_031272745.1 Eubacteriales Family XIII. Incertae Sedis bacterium | reverse complement strand
CGGGACACGACGTCGCGCAGGTGGAGACGGCCGGCGGCGGGCTGCTTCTGGAAGGCGGTTTCGAGCAGGTCCGAGGCGCCTTCGCCGCAGAAGAGGACGTCGCTGTCGCCGGCGGGGATGTTTGTAAGCAGCGCGAAGACCATGTCGGCGCCGCGTGCGCGGCGGACGGTTTCGAGCGCTTCCGCGAGCGCGGGCACGGCGTCCTCGACGCTGTCGGCGTCCATGAAATTGATCTGCGAGATGCCGAGCGTTTTGTCGGAGACCTGGTAGGTCTTGAAGTCGCGGCCGAGCAGGTCCTCGGGCGAAGCGCCGCCGTCCGCGCCGGCGGATTCGCTGCCCGCGCCCATCGCACCCGCCGCGCCCGCCGAGAACATCTCCGAAGTGTAGGCCCCGATGTCGATGCCCGCGAGGGTCGCGAGCGTGGCGCAGGCCACGCGGTCCGCCTGCGTCGTCGTCGGGGAGCGCAGGCCGAGCGTGTCGGAGAGGATCGCGGAGCAGAGCAGGCCCGCGGTCTGCGCGTCGGGCTCCAACCCGTGTTCCCGATACAATTCCGTGACGATCGTGCAGGTGGCGCCGTAGGGTTCGTTGCGGAAGTATACGGGCTCGAGCGTCTCGATCGGCGCAAGCCGGTGGTGGTCGATGATCTCGAGGATCTGCGCCTCGTCGATGCCGCTGACGGCCTGCGCGCGTTCGTTGTGGTCGACGAGGATCGTCTTTCGCTTCGGCGCGTCGAGCAGAAATCGGCGGGAAATCATGCCGAGGAAATTGCCGTCGTCGTCGAGTACGGGAAAGTCGCGGTGGCGCTTTTGCGACATCACCTTGCGGACGTCGGACAGCAACGTGTGCGGCGAGAAGGAGATGATGCCTTCGGACGCCATCGCGAAACGCACGGGGATGCTCTGGTTGATGAGCCGCGCCGCCGCGAACGTGTTGTGCTCCGTCGAAATCACGACGCTGCCGTGCTCGCGCGCGAGGTTGCGGATCATGTCCGAGACGGCCGCGCCGACGGTCACGACGAGGCAGCTCGCGTTCTTGTAGAGCGCGATGCGCATGAGCTCGTCGCGGTTGGAGACGATGACGACGTCCTTCGGCTCGACGAATTCCGCGAAAAGGTCGTCGCCCCCCGCGGCGATAAGCACCTTGCCTTCCGTGAGCTCCCGTTCCGCGTCGCCGACGATGACGTGCCCGCCCAGCACGCGCGCGATGTTGCGCACGGGCGTCCGCGCTTCCGTGAGGATCGTGGGGTTGTTGTTGTCGAGATAGACCTTGCCGATGTCCTTGACCGTGACGAGGCCGATGAGCCGCTTGCCGACGCGTGCGGCCGCCGTGTCCCCGACGCCCTCTGCGTCCACCGTCACGGGCAGCGTGACGATGTTGCGTTCCTTCAGCAGATCCCACGCTTCGCGCAGGCTCATGTCGGGCGGGATGCCCGGCAGCCGCCGAAAGTCGATGTCCTCGATGCGCGTCTTGACATCCTCGGCCAGTGCGGGCACGGGGACGCCGAAATGCGCGAGCACAAACGCCGTCTCGTCGCTTACCCGACCGGCGCGGCAGGGGATGTAGTCCCGCTCGGGATCGAGCCGACCCTTCAAGTCCGCGTAGGCGATGGCCGCGCAGATGCTGTCCGTATCGGGGTTTTTGTGCCCGATGACGATGACCTTTTCGCGCGCGGTCGCGCCGGTCGCGCCTGCCCCGCCGACACCCGCAGCGCCGCCGTCCACAGACTCGCCGCTGCCGTGCAGCTCCCGAAACAGCGCCGCGTACGCGGCGTCCGCCTCATCCTTCGTATGCCCGCCGAGCGGATCGTAATCGTTTTGTGTTTCCATGGGAAAAGTATACACCACAACGGGAAACAGTCCAGCCCTGCGCCATATAACGAAACCGTTATGATTGCGGGAATGAATTTCGTATTGTACAACACGGGCGGGCGGTGGTAGGATTCAGCATAGAGAGGCATATACCCTTGGCCAAAAAATATGAATAGGACGTCTTGCAGGAGTTGCGGAAAGCGGCCTGCGGCGTCCTTTTTTTCAGGAGGTGGATTCATGCTCAGGAATTACAAAGAAATCCGGGAGAAACTGAACGGCGGGCCCGTGCGGACCGTGAGCATCGCGGCGCCGAAGGGCGACGCGGAGATCCTCGAGGCCGTGCGGCAGATGGAAGAGGCCGGGTTTGCGAAGGCGATCCTCGTCGACGAGGCGGACGACCTCGCGTCGGCGAAGCGCGCCGCGAAGTTCGTGCGCGACGGCGAGGCGGACGTGTTGATGAAGGGGCTGCTCAACACGAGCGACTTCCTGCGCGGCGTCCTCGACAAGGAGGACGGCATCCGCGGCGAGGGCATCCTGTCGCATTTCGCTTCGTTTGAGACGCCCGGGCAGGAGCGGCTCATCATCCAGACGGACGGCGGCATGAACATGTACCCCGGGCTCGAAGAGAAGGTGAAGATCCTAAAAAACGCGGTGGACGCGCTGCACCGCCTCGGCGTGGGGACGCCCAACGTCGCGGCCCTGTCGGCCAACGAGGCGGTCAATGAGAAGATGGTCTCCAGCGTCGACGCGGACGCGCTCGCGAAGATGTGCGCGGCCGGCGGGATCCCGGGCTGCTTTGTCGAAGGCCCCATCGCGCTCGACGTGGCGCTGTCGAAGGACGCCGCGCGGCACAAGCGGATCGAGAGCAGGATCGCGGGGGAGACGGACCTCTTCCTCGTGCCCGACATCGACGCGGGGAACATCATGGGCAAGACGCTCGTGTGCTGCGCGGGCGCGAAGATGGCCGGCGTGGTGCTCGGCGCGCGCGCGCCCATCGTGCTCGTGTCGCGCTCGGACAACGCGGAAAGCAAAGTGAATTCGCTCGCGCTCGCCTGCGCACTACTGTAGGGGCGGCATCCCGCCGCCCGCAACCGTAGGGGCGGCATCGATATTGTAGGGGCGGCATCCTGCCGCCCGAAAGGAGGGAAAACATGACGAAACAACTCTTGACCGGCAACGAGGCCGTCGCGCGCGGCGCCTGGGAGGCCGGCGTGCGCTTCGCGGCCGCGTACCCCGGGACGCCCTCGACGGAAATCCTCGAGAACGTCGCGCTCTACAAGGACGACATCCTCGCGGAGTGGGCGCCCAACGAGAAGGTCGCGCTCGAGACGGCGTTCGGCGCCTCGGTGGCGGGCGCGCGGGCGCTCGCGGCCATGAAGCACGTCGGCGTCAACGTCGCGGCCGACCCGCTCTTCACGATCGCCTACACGGGCGTGACGGGCGGCCTCGTCCTCGTGACCGCCGACGAGCCGGGGCATTTCTCGTCGCAGAACGAGCAGGACAACCGCAACTACGCGAAGGCCGCGAAGATCCCGATGTTCGAGCCGTCGGACAGCAAGGAGAGCAAGGCCATGATCAAGGAGGCGTTCCGGCTCAGCGAGGAGTACGACACCCCCGTGCTCTTCCGCATGACGACGCGCGTCTGCCACGGCAAGGGCATCGTCGAGCTCGAGGACCGCACAGAAGTCCCCATCAAGGACTACGTGAAAAACGTGAACAAATACATCCCCGTCCCCGCCATCGTGACCCAGATGCGCCACCGCGTCGAGGAGCGGATGAACAAGCTCAAGGACTACTCCGAAACCACCCCCCTCAA
>JAISTF010000027.1 GCA_031272745.1 Eubacteriales Family XIII. Incertae Sedis bacterium | reverse complement strand
AGCCCCGTCGTTGTGAGCGCGCGGTTGTCGCAAATCAGGCACAGGGACGCACCCGGAATCGCCGCGAGGGCCTGCGCCGCCGTGCCGGTCATCGGCGCCGTCGTGGTTGCGCCCGCCGCGTCGGTTGTCGCCAGTTCCGCGCAGTCCGCAAACAAATGGTAGTGGGTCTGGCCCGCGCTCCAGTACACGCGATCTGCGCCCATCAGCTCGCGCACGAGCTTGGCTTCGCTTTCGTATTGCGCGGTCGCCGCCGCATCCGCCGCCGCGCCCGAGGCCCCTTCGCCCGAAGCGCCGCCGCTGCCTCCCGAGCCGCCGTCCTTGTCCCCGCCGCACGCGGCGAGCGCCAGCGCCAGGACGCAAACCATGACAATCAATAGTTTTTTCTGTTTCATGATCCTATTGTATCACAGAATTTGATATACTATTTCTTTGTGCAAAGGAGAAGGGCTGTGACCAAATACGAGGAATATACAAATCCGTTGACGGAGCGTTACGCGGGGCCTGCGATGCGGCGGCTGTTTTCGCCGCGGCACAAATTCGAGACATGGCGGCGGCTATGGATCGCGCTCGCCGAAGCGGAGCGGGAGCTCGGGCTGCCGATCACGAAGGCGCAGATCGCCGAACTGAAAAAATTCGAGCACGACGTCAACTTCGCGGCCGCCGAGAAGCAGGAGGCGAAGGTCCGCCACGACGTGATGGCGCATGTCCACGCCTACGGCCTGCAGGCGAAGGGCGCGGCGGGCATCATCCACCTCGGCGCGACGAGCGCTTACGTCGGCGACAACACGGACATCCTCGTGATGCGCGAGGCGCTCGCGCTCGTGGCCGACGAACTCGCGCAGCTCATGAAGGCGCTCGCGGATTTCGCGATGCGCACCCGCAAGCTGCCGACGCTCGGCTTCACGCATTTCCAGCCCGCGCAGCTCGTGACCGTCGGCAAACGGGCCGCCCTGTGGCTTCAGGATTTCTATCTGGATTTTCAGGAAATAACCGCGCTGTCGCGCGCTCTGCCCCTGCTTGGCGTCAAAGGCACGACGGGGACGCAGGCGAGCTTTTTGGAGCTCTTCGACGGCGACGCGAAAAAGGTGGAGGCGCTCGAAGCGCTCGTCGCGGAAAAGCTCGGTCTGCGCGCGGCGGACGTGATCGACCTGTCGGGGCAGACGTACACGCGCAAACTCGACTACCGCGCGCTGTCGGCGCTGTCGGGCGTCGCGCAGTCGGCGAGCAAGATGGCCACGGACATCCGGCTGCTCCAGCATCTCAAGGAGATCGAGGAGCCGTTTGAGACGTCGCAGATCGGCTCGTCCGCGATGGCGTACAAACGGAACCCGATGCGCAGCGAGCGCGTGTGCTCGCTCTCGCGCTACCTGATCTCTTTGCCCGCCGTGTGCGCGGCGACGGAGTCGACGCAGTGGTTTGAGCGGACGCTCGACGATTCGGCGTGCCGGCGTATCGTGATCCCCGAGGCGTTCCTTGCGGCGGATGCGGTGCTCGCGATCCTGCGCAACGTGAGCGCGGGGCTCGTCGTCCACGAGAAGGTGATCGCCGCGCACGTCGCGGCTGAGCTGCCGTTCATGGCAACGGAAAATATTTTGATGGCGGCCGTGAAGAAGGGCGGCGACCGCCAGGCGCTCCACGAACGCATCCGCGTCCACTCGATGGCGGCGGCGGCCGAGGTGAAGCAAAAGGGGCGGCCCAACGATTTGCTCGCGCGCATCGCGAAGGATCCCGCGTTCGGGCTCGACCTTGCGGAGATGGAAAGGCTGCTCGACCCGAAGCTCTACACGGGCCGGTGCGCGGAACAGGTGGAAGCGTTTGTGAGGCGGCGCGTGCGGCCGGTTATTCGGAAAATCAAGGCGGAGGAGGCAGTGGAGCTGAAGGTATGACAAAAGCGGCGGAGTATTTGAAAAAGAGCAGGAAGATTGTCCTGAAGGTGGGGAGCAACGTGCTCGCCACGGAGGAGGGGACGCTGGACCGCGGGCAGGCGGCGGCGGTGGCGCGACAGACGCTCGGGCTGATCGGGCAGGGCAAGCAGGTGCTGCTCGTGTCGTCGGGGGCCGGCGTGAGCGGCGCGGGCGCGATCGGGGCGCAGCGGCGGCGCGGGGACGTGAATTACCAGCAGGCGCTCTGCGCGGTCGGGCAGGTCGAGCTGATGATGGAATACAAGAAGCATTTTGAGGCGGGCGGCCGGACCGTCGGGCAGATCCTGCTCACGGCGGAGGACTTCGAGAACCGCGTGAGCGCGATGAACATTCGCAACACGTTTTTCACGCTCTTGGACGAGGGCGTCGTGCCGATCATCAACGAGAACGACAGCGTGAGTTATGCGGAGATATTGGACCAGGTGAGCGACAACGACAGCCTCGCGGCGCGGACGGCAAACCTGTGGAACGCGGACCTGTTGATCCTGATGACCGACGTGGACGGCGTGTACGATGCGTCGCCGAAGGAGCGCGAGGACGCGCGGCTCATCGAGGAGGTCGCGGACGCGGGGGCGCTTTTGGACGGCATCGAGATCGGCGCGAAGAGCTCGTGGGGCACGGGCGGCATGGAGAGTAAGATCCGCGCGGCGGCGGCGGTCGGGAAGTACGGGATTCCGCTGCTGCTCGTGAACGGCCGGCGGGCGGACGTGCTCGCGGACGTGGAGGCCGGCGGGCGGTGCACGATTTTTGTGCCGTAGTGGGGCGGAAGGAGAAAGTATGAAAATCGGGTTCATCGGCGCGGGCAATATGGGCGGCGCCATCATCAAGGGGTATCTGGCGGCCGGCGGCGGCGAGGTGTTTGTGTACGACGCGGACGCGGCGAAGGCGGCGGCGGTGGCGGAAGCAGGGACCAGCGCGGATTGTAGGGGCGGCATCCTGCCGTCCGCAAAGGGCGACAACGGGTCAACGGTGGCGGTCTGCGAAAACGTGGCGGAGCTCGTGGCGGCGGCGGATGTCATCGTGCTGGCGGTGAAGCCGAATGTGATGGAGGCGGTGCTGGGGGACGTGAAGGCGGCCGATCCACGCGCGAAGGTGTTTGTGTCGATTGCGGCGGGGATCAGCATCGGGTTCATTCGCGGCATCTTGGGCGCGGATGCGAAGGTGGTGCGTGTGATGCCGAACACGCCGGCGATGGTCGGATGCGGCATGAGCGCGTTGGCGGTTGCGGCGGGCGGGGCGCTGTCGGACGCGGAAAAGGACGCGGTGTTCGGGCTGTTCTCCTCGATCGGGGAGGCGGTCTGGGTCGACGAGGCACAGATGGACGCGGTGACGGGCATCAGCGGCAGCAGCCCGGCGTACGCGTATATGTATATGGAAGGCTTGATCGAGGCGGGCGTGCGGCACGGGCTCAGCCGCGAGGCCGCGACGCTGCTCGCGGCGCAGTCGACGCTCGGTGCGGCGCGGATGGTGCTCGCGGCGGGCGGGCGGCAGGATGCCGCCCCTACGGGTTCCGCGGATGCGCAACAGGGGCCGGTCGATGTGGTGCAGCTGCGGGTGAACGTGTGCAGCCCCGGGGGGACGACCATCGAGGCGGTGCATGTCCTCGAAGCGGACGGCTTCCTCGAAACGATCGGCAAAGCCGTCGACGCCTGCGTCGCGAAGTCGAAGTTGATGACGCGGTAGGAGCGCTTGCGAAGCTCCGAAACATCAAACACGGGATGATGGAACAATTGCTCACGGGAAAGATTCGATTGGAGGTTGACGAACATGCCTATTCATGAGAAGACCGCCGTGGTCACCGCCAACGGTGAAAGCGTCGTTGACGAGGGCGATCTGTTCGAGCGCGTCTCGGCCATTATTGAAAATCGCAAGGCGCGGGCTGTCAGCCATGTGAACGCAGAAATCACTCTGATGTATTGGGAAGTCGGCTATTATATCAAAACTGCTGTACTTGATGGAAATAGAGCCGAATACGGCAAACGAATTGTTGCGACGCTGTCGCAACAATTGAATAAAAAATATGGAAAAAATTT
>JAISTF010000020.1 GCA_031272745.1 Eubacteriales Family XIII. Incertae Sedis bacterium | reverse complement strand
CGGCCGGCGCGACGGCGGTGACGCTCGGTCCGACCATCCTGCGCACGGAGACCGCGGGCCCCGCCGCCCTCGCCATGCTTCTCTACGAGTACAGCCTTTAGGAGCGACCGGTCGCCCGCGGTCCCATGTAGGGGCGGGCATCTCTGCGACTTCGCGCAGTCAAGCCCGCCGCCCGTCACGGCGATTGACCCGTTCATACCTCATACGGAATAGATTCGAATTTGGTCAAAAAATTGGCCTGTTTTCTACCAATTTCGAATCTATTCCGTACGTTCACGGTAAATATTACCTGTTGACGCGGGGGTGAAGTCTGCGGTAATATATTCGGGCGCGTGCAAACCGCGCATGGTGACGGGATGGGCTTTCTGAATCCGTCCGCGGCCAAAGGTTATTTACAGTACACCGAAAACCATCGCGAAGGCGATGCGAGTAGGCAAGGAGGTTCAAAGGCATGAATAACGGTAGTTTTATTGCGAAGCCGCAAGAGGTGGAGCATCGCTGGTACGTCATTGACGCGGAGGGGCGGACCCTCGGGCGGCTGGCGAGCGAGGCGGCGGCGATCCTGCGCGGCAAGAAGAAGCCGATCTACACGCCGCACGTCGACACGGGCGATTACGTCATCGTGATCAACGCGGAGAAGGTCGAGGTCACGGGCAAGAAGCGCAAGGAGAAGATCTACAAGCGGCACACGGGGTACCCGGGCGGGCTGAAGGAGATCACGTTCGAGAAGCTGCTCGCGCGGAAGCCGGAGGAGATCATCCGGCACGCGGTCAAGGGCATGATGCCGAACGGGCGGCTGGGCCGCGCGATGTACAAGAAGCTCAAGGTGTACGCCGGTGCCGAGCATCCGCATACGGCGCAGAAACCGGAAGTCTGGGAATTTTAGGAGGACATGAACGATGGCTGAGAAGAAACAATACCCCGCGACGGGGCGCCGGAAGCAGTCGGTGGCGCGTGTGCGGCTGATCCCCGGGACGGGCGTGGTCACGATCAACAAGCGTCCGCTCGACGAGTATTTCGGCATGGAGCTGTTGCGGCAGGAGGTCAAGCGGCCGTTTGTCGTGACGGAGACCGAGGGCAAATTCGACGTGGTCGCGACGGTCGCCGGCGGCGGCACGACGGGCCAGGCGGGCGCGCTGCGCCACGGCATTTCGCGCGCGCTGTGCCTCGTGGACGTCGAGGCGCACCGGCCGGTGCTGAAGGACGCGGGCTTCCTGACGCGCGATCCGCGTATGAAGGAACGCAAGAAGTACGGCCTGAAAAAGGCCCGCCGCGCGAGCCAGTTCAGCAAGCGATAGGCGCGAAAGCATCTTTGGTATGTAGGGGCGGGGCTTGCCCCGCCCGCCAAATCCGGAAATCAAACCAAAGGCTGCGTGGCAACACGCAGCCATTCCTTTTCATCCGGCGTGAGTCCCGGCGCGAGCCGCTCATAGACCTCTTTGTGGTACGCGGTCAGCCACGCTTTTTCCTTTTCATCCAATAATGCAGGGTCCACGGCCGCCACGCTGATCGGGCAGAGCGTCAGGGTTTCGAGCCGCAGGAATTTTCCGAATGCGTTTTCTTCGTCTATGTAGGGGCGCACAAGGTTTTCGATGCGGATGCCGTGCTTGCCTTCGCGGTAGAGGCCGGGCTCGTTCGAGAAGACCATGTCCGGCTCGATGCGGACCTGCGCGCCGCTCCCCGCCCGCGCGGAAGACGAGATGCCCGGCGGCGTCTCGTGGACGTTCAGAAAATACCCGACGCCGTGCCCCGTGCCGTGCGCGTAGTCGAGCCCTTCGTCCCAGAGGGGCTTGCGCGCGACGGCGTCGATGTGGGCGCCCGTGGCGCCGTAACGAAAGCGCAGCGTCGCGAAGGCGATGTGTGCCTTGAGCACCAGCGTATAGTCCCGCCGCTCCTCGGCGGCGTCGGGCGGCAGGATGCCGCCCCTACAGGGAACACTTGTAGGGGCGGCATCCCTGCGACTTCGCGCAGGACAGGCCTGCCGCCCGCTCCCCGTAGGGGCGGGGCTTGCCCCGCCCGCCAACGGTATCGTCCGCGTGATGTCCGTCGTGCCGCAAACGGGCAGGCCGCTCTCCGGATCCCTGCCGTAGTATTGCCCGCCCGAGTCGACGACGAGCAGGCCGCGGTTTTCAAGGGCGGCGTCCGCGCCGTGCGCCGCGTGGTAGTGCGGCGAGGCGCCGTTCGGGCCGTACGCGCAGATCGGCGCGAAGCTGTCGCCCGCGCCGCAGGGATCCGCCGCCCGCAGTGCCGTGAGCTTGTCGGCGACATCGGCCTCGGTGATTGGCCCGTGCGCGTCGCCGCCGTCGAAGGGTGCGCGCTCGATCCACATCAGAAACCGCACCATCACGCGTCCGTCGCGCTCCATTGCGCGGCGCAGATTCGCGAGCTCCGTGTCGTTTTTCACGGCCTTCAATCGCTGCACGGGCTCCTCGCCCTCGACGGGTACGACGTCTTTCGGCAGCGCCGCAAACAGCGCCGCATTCGTGACCTTCGGGTCGTACAGCAGCCGTCCTTTCTTTCCGAAAGAAATATCCGAAGGCGCCCCGCCGCGCGTATTCGTCAGCCACGCGCGGGCGTCGGCCGAGCAGATCAGCGCGTCGTCCGCGCCTGCCCTGCGGATTTCCTCAACGACGCGGGCGCGCTTGCTTTCGGCGCTTTCGCCCGCAAAGTCCAAATCGAGCGCAAGGCCCGTATCCCGCGGAACCGGCGGGCGCCCGTCCGCTTCGGTCCACAGCGCCGCGAAGGGGTCGAGGTCGATGCGCACGGTCAGGCCGGCGCGCTCCGCCTTTTCCGAAAGCGCCCGCCACGCGCTGACCATTGTCACGCGCCCGTCCATCCCGATGACACTGCCGGCCGGAAGCGTTTCGCAGAGCCAGTCCGCCACCTGCGGCACACCCTCGGTGCCCTCGCGCATCAGCACGCCGCCCGCGCCGGCCGCCGCGAGCTGCCGCTCCGCCTGCAGCCAGTACCGCCCGTCCGTCCACAGCAACACCGCGTTTCCCGTCACCACCAGCGTCCCATACGACCCGTCAAAGCCGCTGAGCCAGGTGCGCGTCCGCCAGTGCGCCGCTGGAATTTCACTCCCCACGGGATCCGCGTCCGCCACGACAAACGCGTCCACGCCCGCATCCCGAATCCACTTTCGGAAAGCGTCCATTCTGATAGCCAGCTCTGTCTTGTGTGATTTGTTCATGGCAGGATCGTTATGGAATCG
>JAISTF010000018.1 GCA_031272745.1 Eubacteriales Family XIII. Incertae Sedis bacterium | reverse complement strand
CGCCCCGTGAATCAAGTCCTTGACGACTTCGGCCGCGAGAATCAGGCCGGCGGTCGGCGGCACGAAGGCGTTGCTTGCGGGAATCTGCCGCCGGATCGTGCAATAACGCGCCGTCCCCGGCGGGCAGACGCAGCCCGTGCGGCAGCTGATCTCGTCGTCCTCGATGGGCGCCGACGGCTTCTCCGTCGAGTAGACGACCTTCACGCCCGCGAGCCCGCGCGCGCGCATCTCCTTGCGCATGACCTTCGCGAGCGGGTCCATCTCGGTCTTGTAGATGTCCGTGACGACAAATTTCGTCGGGTCCGTCTTGTTCGCCGCCCCCATCGCGCAGATCACGGGGACGCCCGCCGCCTGCGCTCGGGTGACGAGCTCGATCTTGCCCGTCACGGTGTCGATCGCGTCGACCACGTAGTCGTAGGCCGCCAAGTTCACCCCGTCCGCCGTGTCCGGCATATAGAACAGGCGAAACGCGCCGACCGCGCAGTCCGGATTGATGTCGAGGATGCGTTCGCGCATGACGTCGACCTTGTAGCGCCCGACCGTCGAGCGCGTCGCGATGATCTGGCGGTTGAGATTCGTCAGGCAGATCCTGTCGTCGTCGTAGAGGTCGAGCGCCCCGACGCCCGAACGCGCGAGCGCCTCCGCCGTATACCCCCCGACGCCGCCGATGCCGAAGATCGCCACCTTCGCGGCGTAGAGCTTCCCCATATTCTCCCGCCCGAACTGCAGGGACGTGCGCGCGAACTGGTCGAGCTTCGCCATGCGCCGGCCCCCCTCAGCCCTTCCGCCGCATCGCCTGCTGCATCCCGCGCTCGGCGTCGCGCTTCGCGATGGTCTCGCGTTTGTCATAGAGCTTCTTGCCGCGCGCAATCGCGATCTCCATCTTCGCGAGCCCGCGGTCGTTCAGGTAGACGCACAGCGGCACGATCGTCATGCCCTCGCGCTTGACCTCGGCCTGCAGCTGCCGGATTTGCTTGCGGTGCACGAGCAGCTTGCGCGGCCTGAGCGGGTCGACGTTGGCGTAGCTGCCCTGCTCGTACGGCTTGATGTTCATGCCGAGGATGAACAGCTCCCCGCCCGCGATGCGCGCATAGCTTTCGCCGAGGCTCACCTTGCCCTGCCGCAAGGACTTGATCTCCGTGCCCGTGAGCACGAGCCCCGCCTCGATGACTTCTTCAATGAAATAATCATGCCGTGCCGATTTGTTCACGGCGAGCATCTTGCGATTCGGATGCTGCTTTTTCACGGCGTCAAATCCCCGCCCCGCGCCGCTCAGTGGACGGGGCCGATTTTGCTGAACGGCAGCAGCCGGAAAACGACCTTGCCGCGGAACACGTCGAGCGGCACGCAGCCGATGTCCGGATCGCGGCTGTCCGCGCTCACGCGCCGGTTGTCCCCCATCACGAAATACGAGCCCTCGGGCACCGTGACCGCCGCCATCTCGCCGAGCGTCTCGCCTTCCTTCGTATAAGGCTCGTCGAGCCGCGCGCCGTCGATCCACACCGCGCCGTCGTGCACCTCGACCGTCTCGCCGGGCAGCCCCACGACGCGCTTGATGAGATTTTTCGCCGTACCCGAAGTGTCGAGCAGCTCCGAGCGGAACACGATGATGTCGCCGCGCTCCGGCACGTTGCCGCCGAACGCGTACGCCTTCTTCGCGAGGAAGACGTAGTCGTTTTCGTGCATCGTGTTTTCCATCGAGCTCTCGAACACGATCGTCGGCCCGAGGAATTGCAGGAAAACGACGATCACCGCAAACGCGATGAGGATGTCGCGTATGAGCAGCAGCAAATCCTTGCTCCCGCTTTCTTCCGTCTGCTTCTCTACGAATTTTCGTATCGCCATGTGATGTCCAATCCCTCCAAAATTTCCAGGAAACGCGCCGGCGGCGGCGCCTCCAAAGTCTTCCCATTCAATAACGTAAGGCTGCCCGCCTCCGTGCGGAATGCGAGCCGCCATGCGTGCAGCAGCTGCGCCGAAAGCCCGAACCGTTCGGCCGCCGCGCGGTTTGCCGCCGCATCGCCGTATTTGCGGTCGCCGTACACGGGGTATCCCGCCTCGGCGAGATGCGCGCGGATCTGGTGCGTCCGCCCCGTCACAAGCTGTGCCTCTACCAAAGTATACCCCTTTCCGAAGGCGAGCGGGCGCACGATCGTCTCCATCGCGAGTCCCTCCGCCGCGTCCTTCGGCAGCACGAGCGTCTTGTTTTGCGCACGGTCCCGCACCATGCGGTGCGCGAGCGCCACCGGTTTCGCAAGCCGCCCCTTCACGACGGCAAGGTACGTTTTCTCGACCGCCCCCTCGCCGTCGCCGCTGCGTCCCCGCATCGCGGCCGTCAGCGCCTGCAGGCCGGAAAGCGTCTTCCCGAACAGCACGAGCCCCGTCGTGTTGCGGTCGAGGCGGTTGGCCGGCGCGGGCGTGAACGTGCGCTGCCTCACAGGATTATACACCCCTTCGGAAACGAGGTACGCGACGACCTGGCTCGCGAGCGTGTTTTTTTTCTCCACGTCGTCGCCGTGCGTGAGCAGGCCGAACGGCTTGTTCACGGCGAGCACGTCCGCGTCCTCGTAGACGATCTGGAATTGCTTGCGCGCCTTCGCCGTGCGCGGCGCCGGCACGAAGGCTTCGATCTGCGCTTCCGGCAGAAAGATCTCGACGACGTCGCCGGCCGCGAGCATCCGCTCCGCCGAAGCGCGGCGCCCGTTCACCTTCACGTCCTTGCGGATGATGCGGTACACAAACGAAAGCGGCGCGCCCTTGAGGTATTTCTTCAAATAACGATCAAGCCGCCGCTCCCCGTCCTCTTCCGTGATCTCAAGCCGTATCACGCCTTCCCGCCGCAACCGAGCACGTTCACGATCTTGCGCTTCACCATGTCCTTGATCGCCTCGCGCGCCGGCTTCAGGTACTGCCGCGGGTCGAAGTCCGCCGGATGCTCCGCGAAATACTCGCGGATCGTCGCGGTCATCGCGAGCCGGAGGTCCGAGTCGATGTTGATTTTGCAGACCGCGCTCTTCGCCGCCTGGCGCAGCATGTCCTCGGGGATGCCTATCGCGTCGGGCATCTGCCCGCCGTATTTGTTGACCTTTTCGACGAACTCCGGAATGACCGACG
>JAISTF010000232.1 GCA_031272745.1 Eubacteriales Family XIII. Incertae Sedis bacterium | reverse complement strand
TTCATGAGCACGGAGTACCGCGACAGAGACGCAGGCTTCATCGAGGCGAACGCGCGGCTGCTCTTCCTCGCGTTTCTCAAGCCGATCATCAACGGCACGGGGCATTACGCGGTCGAGCCACAGACGCGCGGAGACCGGCGCATGGACATCCGCGTGTTCTACGGGCGCGAGGAGCAGATTATTGAACTCAAAATCTGGCGCGGCGAGCAATACGAGCAGGAGGGCGTCGCGCAACTCGCGGAATACCTCGGCATCCTCGGGCACGAGAAGGGCTGGCTGCTCAGCTTCTGCGATTTGAAAACCACGCCGCGCGAAGGCGGCGTCTACGAGGTGGACGGCAAGACAATCTCCGAAACGGTCGTCGCGGTCAAGGATGATTCTCGCCGGCGCTCGAATCTTTGATTGATCTGCTGGATTCTGCGCTGGATCCTCGGGTCAAGCCCGAGGGTGACACCCGAGAATCCAGCAATAGCATTGTCATTCTGCGCTGCGCTCCTTGGATTGTCATTCTGCGCGGAGCGAGCGCAGCGAGCGCAGTCGCAGAATCCAGCCCGTACGGGCTACTTCCCCGTCACGACGATCTTTGCGGTCTTGCCGTCTTCCTTCGGCGCTTTGAATGCGGTGCAGAGCGAACGGACGACGAGGTGGACAAGACGACGAACTACCAGGTGTTCAACGCCTTTCTCGGCCTTCGTCACAAAGACCTCTCGCCCGTTCCCGTCGTTCCGTGGATTTCCCCGTCCTGCCCGACGTGTATCGAGTCGGCGTCCGCCCACATTGTCCCGCTGGAAGTGTGTACCCTGCACCACTGGTGCGTCCACTGGTTGGGGTTCACATGTTCCCATGAATATCCCATGTACGTGAGCACGAGCCCGAGCGCGCGCGTTGCGCCCGCGCAGGAAGACGCGCCCTTCACGAACACGCCCGTCGGGTTGTTGTAATCCGCCTCGCTTGTCGTATATCGGTTCTGAGCGGTAAACGCCGCCACCGCGTCCGTCGCGGCTTGTATACGCTCCTTGTCCGTCTTGCCTTTCTTCGCCGCCTTCGCTATTGCCTTCGCGATCTCGTCCGCTGACGCAGCCTTCCACCGCGCGTAATACGTCGTGTTCTTCGTGATAGAGGCTTTCGTCGAGGACGTTATCTTCTTCCCACCGCTTTTCTTCGTGTACCAGCCTTTCATCAGGTATCCCACGCGCCAGCGCGTCGGGAGCGCCCCGTACTTCTTCCCGTACGTCACGGTCTTGGATGTTTTAATGTACCCAGGAATCCATGACTTAGGCACGCCTGCGGATGAAGGCCACGTGAAGTTCACGTTGTACGTCGTTTTGTAAGCCTTCGCTTTCCACTGCGCATAAAGCGCCTTTGGCGCAGGGGTCGGGACAGTCGCTCCCTCCGACGCCTTTGACCCGTCGTCCGCCTGCCAGCCCTTGAAGGCGTAGCCCTTCCTTGTCGGCGTCGGGAGCGGCCCGTAAACATCTCCTGCCGTCACCGTCACCGCCTGCGGCGAGACTTTCCCGCCGTTCGCGTCAAGCGCCACCGTGGACGGTGCTTCGACGGCAAACGCCGCGCCTGCCGTGCTTATCGCCACCGCCAGCGCCAGAAGCGCGGCTACCAATACCCTGATGTTCCTGTTTCCCGTGATCTTTCCCATATTGTTTCCTTTCCCCTTGCATTTTACCACCTTTCGGACGGGTTTGTTTTGGGGTTTTTTCGGAAGGAGCGTTTGTCTATAGACAGATGAACGGCATTCGCCGTATTACATTTTCACTGATCGTGTCTTGAAGAAAAACTATTTTCCCGTTCTCTACGCAAAGCGTTTCGGTAAGGATTAATACCTTAATTTTTTGCGTCCGTCAGTCCTCTTCCTTCGGCGCTTTGAATGCGGTGTAGAGCGAGCGGATGACGAGGAAGAGCATGAAGAGGCCGACGGAGACGGCGGCGGCTTTCGGGCTGAGCTGCTCCACGCACCATTTGCCGAGCGGTGCCGTGACCGCCGCGCACAGTCCGATGATGAGGCCGGCGCGGACGTCCGTCAGCCGGTTTTTCACATTGCGGACCGTGCCGGAAATCGTGCCGGGGATCATCGTGAGCAGCGACGTGCCGCGCGCGGCCAGGTCGGAGCCGCCGAAGAAAAAGATGAGCCCCGTGATGATGACGAACCCGCCGCCGATGCCGAGCAGACCGGACAGAAATCCCGTGAACACGCCGAGCACGAGCAGCAGCGCGCCGCTTACGAAATGGAGCTCGATCTCCCCGCCGCGGCCCGGCGTCAGGACAAATTGCAGGATGGCCATGAGGAGCATGAAGACGGCAAACGACCAGCGGAGCGTGCGCTCCGGCAGGACGGCGAGCGCCTTTGTTCCGAACTGCGCGCCGATGACCACGCCGATGGCGAGCAGCAGCGCGGGCACATAGTCGATCTGCCCGCTGCGGAGATAGGCCACCACGCCCGACGCCGCCGTCGGCAGGATGGCGAGCAGCGACGTGGCCGCCGCCGTGCGCTGCGAATACCCGACCATCATGAGCACCGGCACGATGACGCTCCCGCCCCCGATGCCGAAAAACCCCGACAGCACGCCGGACAGCAGCCCGACCGCGCAAAACAGCAGGATTCGGTTTTTCTCCGGTTTTGCCATGCTACTATCATAGCACAAGCGGCCGCTTCATCAAAACCGGTTCGTGCGGGTGTCCCGGGCGTGGGGGGCGGGGGTGTCGGTCACGGGGCGCAGGTAGACGGTGAGCCATTGCTCGCGGTCTTCGGTGAAGTCGAGGGCGGGGAGATCCGCGGCGCGCTGCGCGGGGTCGTGCGGCGTGTCCCCGCTTGTCACGACGTGGCCGGCGTACGCGTAGTATTGCGGCACGGCGCAGCGCACGGCGCAGGTCATGCCGCCCTCCGCGAGCGGCAGGACGACGGACGTGTACGCCGCGCCGCGCGTGATGACGGGAATGACGGTCACACCCGTCTCGATCATCCAATAACCTGTCTGCGGCAGCGGGACCGCGCTGCCGATGCGCTCGATGGTCGCCTGCCGGATGTGCAGGCGCGGCGGCGCGGGATCGGTCGCGCGGTGCCAGGCGCTGTTTGTCTCCGCGGGCGCATCCTCGCCGAAGATGACGGCCGCCTTGTTTTCAAACGTGCCGTAGCGGTCCACGCGCGCCCGCACCGTGAACGTCTGCGCGCCGCCCTCGGGAATCTCGGCCGTGAAGACCACTTCGCTGCGCCCGCCCCTGTCCGCCACGACCGCGCCCGGCTCGCTGCCTGCGAAGGAGAGCCCCGCCGGTAGAAGGTCCGTCACCGTGACGGGGATTTTCACGATGGGGGCCGCTTCCCGAATCATCCCCGCGAGATCCTCCGCCTGAGACTGGTAGTTATTCATATTGATCGACATCCAGGACCAGAGGTCGCTGAGGCCGGCGGTGCCCGCCATGAGCTGGTTGTAGTAGGGGCTGCGAAACTGCGGGTGGGCGTCGTAGTGGTCGTAGTGGTCCGTGCGCACGGCGATGTAGATGCCGTCGGGGTAGGCCTGGCGGTATTCGATGATGCGGGCGTTGAGCGAGTCCGTCAGGGAGTGCGGGTAGGCGGATTTCATGCGCCAGTAGCCGCCGAACGAGCTGGTGTAGTCCGGCGGGTCGTCGATCTCGAAGTCGGAGATGTGGACGATGAGCGGCGTGCGGCTGCGGTCGGCGCGCGGGTTGACGTGCTGGTTTGGCGGCATGCTGTAGCCGCCGTAGGACGTCCAGGTGTTGCCCTGCAGCTTCTCGCGCGCGGCGCGGATGTAGGTGGCGTTGTCGTCCTGGCCGACGTTGGGCGGATAGCCGCCGCCCTCGAAGGCGGTGGCGATGACCTCCTCGTAGCGGTCGGCGGCCACGAAGTCCGTGTCCACCTGCAGGTTTGTGTACATGGGGTCGCCCGTGTTGCTGCCGGAGCTGTTGAGGCCCATGACGGCGACGCGGCTGTCGGGGTATTCCTCGAGGACGCGCGCGCAGACCGCGAGGATGGCGTCCTTCGCGAGCACGCGCGAGGGGACGGGGTTCTGACCCGGCGACGCGTAGCCCGCGTCCATCGACGCCGACCAGTCGAGCACGAAGAGCATGTCGTAGCGCGGCGGCGGGCCCTGCTCGTGGCCGGGCGCCTGCACCGTGATCGTGTATTCGATTTCGTCGCCGATGTCCACGGCGACCGGGGCTTCGCGCGAGCCTGTGTCTTCGGGGAGCGGGCCCGAGCCGTCCTGCGGCAGCACCTGCGCCGTCAGGAGGGCGGTGGCCGCGAACGCTGTGATTCCCAAACGCAATAGGCGCATAGGCCGGCCTCCTTTCCTTTGCCAACGCCATCATGGGGGTTCGGGCGGGGTGAAGGTCAAGCCGGTTTTCGTCCGATTTTTGCCGGAAATGATTTATTTCGCGAAAACGGGGTATCAGAATATGATAGAATTGTTTTTGTGCAACCGTGGAACTGAGGGGGTTGATGCAAGGAACGTTATTCGACAAACTATCCAGGACGGCGCTGTTTTCGGACAAGCTGCCGCTCGAGACGCGGAGTGCGAATCTCGTGTGCATCATGGGCATCATCGGCGCCGTGATCGCGCTCGTCATCAAGGCGGCGCAGGGCATCCCGCACGAGGCGGTGCTGTTCATCTCCGGCACGCTCGTCGTCTCGGCGCTGCTGTACGTCCTGTTCACGAAATTCGGGCACAACAACGCCGGCATCGTCGCGCTGCTCGTCGGCGTGACCGACATCCCGATCCCGTATACGTTTTTCTACGGCGGCGGGCTTTCGAGTGCGCTCGTCATCTATTTCTGCCTCGCGATCGTGCTGCAATTCCTGCTGTTTTCGGGCGTGCAATGCCTCGTCATGTGCGGCATCAACATCGCCGTCACGGTCAGCAGCCTCCTATATGCGGGCGTACATCCCGAGGCGATCCAATTCCACATCACCGACCCGCGCATCCTCTCGTACGACATCATGCAGGGGATGCTGATCTGCGGCATCTTCATCGGCGGCATCTTCCGCTTCCAGCTCTGGGTCTACCGGCATGAGCGGGAAAAGGCCGAGGAAGCGTCGCGCGTGAAGGGGCAGTTCCTCGCGAATATGAGCCACGAAATCCGCACGCCGCTGTCCGCGATCATCGGCATGACGGCCATCGCGGAGCAGACGGACGATCCGGAGCGCAAGGCGTACAGCCTCCAGCAGGTGCGCAACGCGTCGCGCCACCTGCTCGGCGTCGTCAACGACATCCTCGACATGAGCAAGATCGAAGAGGACAAACTCGAACTCGGCTCCGTGCCCTTCGGCGTCGCCGAGGTCATCGAGCGGACGGCGATCCTCTTCGGCTTCCGCACAAAAGAGAAAAACCAACAGATCGACATCGACATCGCGCCGGACGTGCCGGCAAGGCTCATCGGCGACGACCAGCGCCTCGCGCAGGTCATGGGCAACCTGCTCTCCAACGCGATCAAATTCACGCCGGAAGGCGGCAGGATCGAGATCTCCGCGGGGCTCGAAAGCGAAACGGACGAAGCCTGCACGCTGCGCGTGTCGATCAAGGACAACGGCATCGGCATCACGCCGGAGCAGCAGAGCCGGCTTTTCATCGCCTTCCAGCAAGCCGATGCGGACACGACGCGCAAATACGGCGGGACGGGGCTCGGCCTCACGATCAGCCGCCGCATCGTCGAGATGATGGGCGGGCGCATCTGGGTCGAGTCGGAATACGGGAAGGGGTCGACCTTTTCGTTCACGGTACACCTCGTGCGCGTGCCCGAAGCGGCCGCTCCCGCACAGCCCGAAGCGAAGGCAGAGGCCGACATCACGCTGCGCCCCGAGGACTACGACTTCTCGGCCTACCGCATGCTCATCGTCGAGGACGTGGACATCAACCGCGAGATCATCGAAGGGCTGCTCGAGCCGACGGGCATCCAAACGGAGCACGCGGAAAACGGCGAGGCCGCGGTCGCGCTCGTCGAGGCCGACCCCGCCCGCTACGACGTGGTGCTCATGGACATCCAGATGCCCATCATGGACGGTTACGAGGCGACGCGGCGCATCCGCGCGCTGCCGTCCGCGCACGCAAAGGCGCTGCCGATCGTCGCGGTCAGCGCAAACATCTTTCAGGAAGACATCGACAAAAGCATCGAAGCCGGCATGAACGCCCACATCGGCAAGCCCATCGACATCGCGGAAGTGATCGCGCTGCTCGACCGGTATTTGAAACTCAAAGCATAAGGATTATTGCGTCGCCTTTGCCGTCAGCCGCGCCACGGCCTCGGGGAAGATGCGGTGCTCCACTTCGAGCACCCGCGCCTGGAGCGCCTCGGGCGTGTCGTCCGGCAGCACGGGCACGCGCGCCTGCGCGATGATCTCGCCGCTGTCCACGCCGCGGTCGTCCACGAAATGCACCGTCGCACCGCTCTCCGCGTCGCCGGCTTCGAGCACGGCCTTGTGCACGCGCAGCCCGTAGTAGCCGACGCCCCCGTGCCGCGGCAGCAGCGCCGGGTGGATGTTGATGAGCCGCCCCGCGTACGCGCGGCACACGCGCACGGGGAGGATGCTCATATAGCCGGCGAGGACGACGAGCCCCGCGCCCGCGCCTTCGAGCGCCGCAAGGATCGCGTCCGCCCGCGCCTCGTCCTCCGGATAGTCGTCTTTGGCAATAACGGTCGTCGGAATGCCGGCCTCTTCGGCACGCTCCAGCGCCTTCACCCCCGCACGGCTCGAAAGCACGAGCACGATGCGCGCGTTCGGAAAGAGCCCCGCGTGTTCCGCGTCAATCAGCGCCTGCAGATTGGTCCCGCCGCCCGAGACCAGCACCGCGACGTTTACCACAGCGTCACCCCGCTGCCGAGCGCCACCTCGCCGATGACCGCCGCGTCTTCGCCTTCGGCGCGCAGCATCTCGACCACCGGCTCCGCCGCCGCCGCGTCCACGACGGCCATCAGCCCGATGCCCATATTGAAGGTGGAGAACATTTCTTTTTCGTCGATGCCGCCGATCTCCGCGATCGCGCCGAACACCGGCGGCGGCGTCCACGCGCTTTTCTCGATGCGGACGCCGAGGCCGTGCGGCATCACGCGCGGGATGTTTTCGAAGAAGCCGCCGCCAGTGATGTGGACGAACGCCTTCGGTTGCGTACGCCCGAGGATGGCCCGCACCGCCTTCGTATAGATCCGCGTCGGCGTCAGCAGCACCTCTCCGACGGTTTGCGGGCGGCAGGATGCCGCCCCTACATTCAGCATCGCGTCCGTCACCGCGAGCCCACCGATCTCAAACAGCACCTTCCGCGCGAGCGAATACCCGTTGCTGTGCAACCCGCTGCTCGCAATCCCGATGATGCGGTCGCCCTCCTCCACGTCGTGCCCGTCCACGATGCGGTCCTTGTCCACGACCCCCACGCAAAACCCCGCGAGATCGTATTCGTTCTCTTCGTACAGCCCCGGCATCTCCGCCGTCTCGCCGCCGACGAGCGCGCATTCGCCGAGCACGCAGCCGTCCGCCACGCCCTTCACGATCTGCGCGATCTTCTCCGCCGCCACGCGCCCCGTCGCGATGTAGTCGAGGAAAAACAGCGGTTTCGCGCCCTGACACAGCACGTCGTTCACGCACATCGCCACGCAGTCCTGCCCGATCGTGTCATGCTTGTCCATCAAAAATGCGACCATGAGCTTCGTGCCCACGCCGTCCGTCCCCGCGACGAACACCGGCGCGCTCATGCCCGAAAGATCCGGTTGGTACAGCGACCCGAACCCGCCGAGCCCCGTCAGCACCCCCGCGTCGAACGTCCGCCGCACATGCTCCTTCATGAGCCCGACGGCCCGCTCGCCCTCCTTCGTGTCGACGCCGGCCTCCTTGTACGTCAGCCTCCCGCTCATGCCTCCTGCACCCGCCGGAACACCTCCTGGTACGTCTCCTCGACGTTGCCGAGGTCGCGCCGGAACCGGTCCTTGTCCATCTTCTCGTTTGTCACCGCGTCCCACAGCCGGCAGGTGTCCGGACTGATCTCGTCCGCGAGGATCACCGTCCCGTCCGCGAGCGTCCCGAACTCGATCTTGAAGTCGATGAGCTTGAGCCCTTTCGCGAGGAAAAACTCCTTCAGGATGCCGTTGATTTTGTGCGCGTACTCCCGCACCTTCGCGAGCTGCGCTTCCGTCACGAGCCCCAAAGCGAGCGCGTGGTCGTCGCCTATCAGCGGGTCGCCGAGCTCGTCCTTCTTGTACGAAAACTCCAGCGTCGGCCGCAGCAGCGCCGTCCCCTCTTCCACGCCGTAGCGCGCCGAGAAAGACCCCGCCGCGACATTTCTGATAATCACTTCCAGCGGCAGGATCGTGACCGCCTTCACGACGGTGTCGCGGTCGGAAAGCTGCTCGACGAAATGCGTCGGCACGCCTTTGCTCTCGATGATGCGGAAGATGATGTTCGTCATCGTGTTGTTCACGACGCCTTTGTCCGCGATCTGTCCCTTCTTCTGCCCGTTGAACGCCGTCGCGTCGTCCTTGTACGATACGATGTACAGCGCCGGGTCGTCCGTCGCGTACACCTTCTTCGCCTTGCCCTCATAGATTTGCTGCAATTTCTCCGTCATCTTACCTCTCCTTCTGAAATTCCGCGTCCGCCTGCAGGACTTCCCGCTCCATGTTTTCCTTGAACGCCTTCATCTGCTCCCGCAGGCCCGCGTCCTTCACCGACAGGATCTGCACCGCGAGCAGCGCCGCGTTCTCCGCGCCGTCGATCGCCACCGTCGCCACCGGCACGCCCTTCGGCATCTGCACGATCGACAGCAGCGAGTCGAGCCCGTCCAAAGTCGAGCTCTTCACGGGCAGCCCGATCACCGGCAGCGGTGTGTACGCCGCGAGCACCCCCGCGAGGTGCGCCGCCTTGCCGGCCGCCGCGATGATCACCTCGATCCCGTCATCCTCCGCGCCCGAGGCAAACGCCTCCGCGACCTGCGGCGTCCGGTGCGCCGAGATCACGCGCGTCACGTATTCGACGCCGAACCCATCCAGCACCTGCTCCGCCCGCTCGACCACCTTGTAGTCGCTTTTGCTGCCCATCACAATCCCAACACTCATCTCTACAGCCACTCCTTTGACAAATTGTTATTCAATCACTATTTGAAATATGCGACCCCCGACGCGAAGATGCCGTCGTCGAAATCACCGGGCACGTTCACGTACAGCCCCGGCGCGTTGCGCTCCGAATGGCCCATGCGCCCGAAGACGCGGCCGTCCGGCGACGTGATGCCCTCGATGGCCCAGGCCGAGCCGTTCGGATTGAAGCGGATGTCGTAGGTCGGGCGGTCGTCCATGTCCACGTACTGCGTCGCGATTTGCCCGTTTTTCAATAACTCCTGCAAGACCGTTTCGCCGGCGACAAAGCGGCCCTCGCCGTGCGAGACCGGCAGCGTGTGCACGTCGCCGACCTGCGCGTGCGCGAGCCACGGCGACAGCGCGCTGCCCACGCGGGCGCGCACGAGCTTCGACATATGACGGCCGATCGTGTTGTAGGTGAGCGTCGGCGCGGCCTCGTCGGGCTCCGTGATGCGGCCGTACGGGAGCAGGCCGAGCTTCACGAGCGCCTGGAAGCCGTTGCAGATGCCGAGCATGAGGCCGCCGCGTTTTTCAAGCAGTTCCGTGGTCGCCTCGCGCATCTGCGGGCTGCGGAAGACGGCCGCGATGAATTTTGCGGAGCCCTCCGGCTCGTCGCCGCCCGAGAAGCCGCCGGGGATCATGACGATCTGGCTCTTCCCGATCTCCTCCGCCATGCGCGCGATGGACGCGGCCAGCGCCTCGTGGTTTTGCGAGAGCAGGTTCACGACGCAGACCTCCGCGCCCGCGCGCTCAAACGCGCGCCGGCTGTCCACCTCGCAGTTCGTGCCCGGAAAGACCGGCAGGAACACGCGCGGCCGCACGGGTTTCGTGCGGAAAGTCGCGCGCTTCTCGTAGGAAGCAAGCGGCGCCTCGTCACCCTCCGGCGGGCCGCCCTCCGCCTGCACCGGAAACGTCGACACGAGCGGCGTCTCCCAGCGTTCTTCGATTTCCGAAAGCGGCAGCACGACCGAACCTGACGTGTTCGACGCCGTGACGCCTTCGCGCGTCCGCAGCTCGATGCCCGCCGAGTCCACCGTCTCGCCGATGACCTGGTAGTCGAGCCCTTTGAGCAGCGCCTTCACGTCCTCGTCCGCGCCGACCTCGAGCAACAGGCTGCCGTAGTTTTCAAAAAGGAGCAGGCGCTTCATCGGCGCAAACAGCACCGCGCCGATGCGGTTGCCGAACGCCATGCGCGCGATCGAGACAAACAGCCCGCCCGCGCCGACGGGTCCCGCCGACAGCAGCTTGCCCTTCTTCGCGAGCTCGTGCAGCCGCGCCGCGTTTTTCCGGAACGCCTCGAAATCCGGCACGAACGCCGCGTCGCGCTTGCATTCCAGCAGCACGATCTTGCTCCCCGTCTTCTTGAATTCCGGCGAGAGCACCGTGCGCGCGTCCGCGGCCACGATCGCAAACGACACGAGCGTCGGTGCCACGTCGAGATGGCGGAACGAGCCGCTCATGCTGTCCTTGCCGCCGATTGAGGGGACGCCGAGCGCCATCTGCGCCTTGAGTCCGCCGAGGAGCGCCATGACGGGGCTCGCCCAACGCGTCGGCACGCGCCCGAGCTTCGGGAAGTATTCCTGGAACGACAGCCGCGCCTTCGTGATGTCGCCGCCCATCGCCGCGATGCGCGTGAGCGATTCGAGCACCGCGTACATCGCGCCGTGAAAGGGGCTCTCCTTCGAGACGCGCGGGTCGAAGCCGTAGCTCATCAGCGTCGCCGTTTGCGTGTCGCCGGAGAGCACGGGCAGCTTCGCCGCCATGCCCGCCGCCGGCGTGAGCTGGTATTTGCCGCCGAGCGGCATGAGCACGGAGCCCGCCCCGATCGTCGAGTCGAAGTATTCGATGAGCCCGCGCTTGCCCGCGCAGTTGAGGTCGGACAAAAGCCCGTACAATTCACGCACCTCGGGCAGCAGCTCCTCGTCGCCTTCGTTTGCGCTCGCGCGGCCGATGCCGCCGGGCTTTCGGTGCTCGATCTGCCCGATGCGGATGTCCTGCTCGCGGATCAGCGCCTTGCGCTTCTGCGCGACGCCGTTTGTGTCAAGGAATTTTCTTGACAGGTCAAGAATCAACTCGTCGCGCCAATACATCCGGAACCGCCCCGTGTCCGTGACCTTCGCGACCTGCGTGACCTCGATGTTTTCCTCCGCCGCGTAGCGCGAGAAAGCCGCCTCGTCCTCCTTGCCGACGACGACGGCCATCCGCTCCTGGCTCTCGGAAATCGCCAGCTCCGTCCCGTCCAG
>JAISTF010000222.1 GCA_031272745.1 Eubacteriales Family XIII. Incertae Sedis bacterium | reverse complement strand
AGCCCCTCGTCCGTGTTGAGCTGTGTCGGGCTCAGGTTGATGGAAAGCGACAGGTCGCCGAGTCCCGCCGCCCGCCAACGGGCCATGCCGAGCAGCGACTGCCGGATGATCCATCGTCCGAGCCGGTTGGACAGCCCGGCCTCGTCCGCGAGCCCGAGGACCGTCGGCGGGGAAATCCACCCGAACACCGGATGCGACCAGCGCAGCAGCGCCTCCGCGCCGAGCACGCGCCCGTCCGCCGCCGACTTCGGTTGGTATTCGATGTGCAGCCCGCCATCCTGTGCGTCGCCCTGGATCGCGTCGCTGATCTCGCGCGCAAGGTACCGCGCCACGCCGCCCGCCTCGTCGCTGCGCGTCATCACCTTCGGCGTCTGCAAGAACTGCAAATAACTCATCTGCCGCTCCATCGCATGGAAGTCTTCCCGATACCGCGACTCTGCGGTCTGCCGCGCAAGGCTGACAAACGGCATGTAGATGAGCACGGACACGAGCAGACAGACGAGCTGCAGCGTGACGGCCGAGCCCGATCCCGTCGACAGATAGCCCGAGACGAAGATCGGCGTCGTCCACGCGACCGCCTGTGTCGGGAAAGGCACGATCCCCATGTTCATCGCGGCGAACGCGATGACGGCCGACGCGATCGGCGCGGCGAGGAAGGGGATGAAATAGTACGGGTTGAGCACGATGGGCAGGCCGAAGATGATCGGTTCGTTGATGTTGAGGATGCCGGGGAAGAGCGCGCCGCGCGCGAGCCTGCGGTCGGAATTTTTCTGCCCGAAAAACAGCAGCACGAGGACGAGCGCGAGCGTCGTCCCCGCCCCGCCGAAATACGCGAAGATGTCGAAAAACTCCTTCGGGTACGACGACAGCGCCACGCCGGAGAGCTGCGCCTCTTCCTGCGCGTTCGCGTACGCCTCGAGAAACGCGTTGCCGCCGTGGATGCCGAAAAACCACAGAATCTGCGTCATGAACACGATGAGCACCACCGACCCGATGTCGTTATTGAAAAAAAGGTCGTGGAAGGCGTCGGCAAACCAGGCGCGGAACCACGCGCTGAATCCCGTGTAATGCGCGACGAGATTCGCGGCGGAGAAAATCAGCACGACGAGCAGCACGGGCACGACCATGTGGAACGACTGGCGCAGCGCGGAATTGCCGTTGTAGGCGTAGACGCGCTCCGGCACGAGGGCGTCGAACCGGGCGTAAAACCAGATCAGGAGTTTCACGGAGACGATCGCGACGACGGTCGCGGTGAGCATCGAGGACGCGCCGGCCTCGTCGGTCGTGATCGCGGCGCCGGCGATTTCGTCGGACCAGTGGAACGCGACGTAGCTCACGAACGCGGTGAGCACGGGGTAGACGGTCGGGATGATGCCGCCCGAGACGAGCTTCTCCCCGCACGAAATCGAGTAGCCGATGCACAGCACGGCCGCAATCGAGATGACCTGCAGCACGGCCGCGTGCACGATGAGCGGGAAGGTGTTCCACCCCTCGCCGAACCGCGCGGCCATCGCTTCCTGGAAGCCGGGCACGGGGATGTTGAGGACCGCGACGATGATGGCGCCGATGACGAGCAGCGGCACCATGTACATATAGCCCTGCCGGATGCCGAGGACGAGCGGCCGCTCCGCGAGCGCGCGCGTCGCCTCCATCCACGAAAATCTCTTCAATCCTTCCGCCATGCCCCCCGATCCCAAGGTGAGCGATTACTTTTTCGCAAACGCCGCCGCACGCTTTTCGAGGAACGCGCCCATGCCTTCCTTTTGGTCCGCCGTGCTGAACAGGACGCCCTGGGCCTCCGCCTCGAACGCGACGCCCGTGGCGAGGTCCGTGTTGAGCCCGTTGTTGATCGCGCCCTTCGCGAGGGAGACCGCGAGCGGCGCCTTTGAGAGAATCGTCTCCGCGAGCTTCACGGCTTCCTCCAGGAGCGCCTCGGGCGGGTAGACCTTTTCGACGAGGCCGATCGCCTTTGCCTCTTCCGCGCCGATCGTCTCCGCGCTGAAAATCAGGTATTTCGCCATGCCCTTGCCGACGAGCCGCGGCAGCCTTTGCGTGCCGCCGAAGCCGGGGATGATGCCGAGGCCCACCTCGGGCTGGCCGAACTTCGCCTTTTCCGACGCGAGGCGGATGTCGCACGCCATCGCGAGCTCGCAGCCGCCGCCGAGCGCGAACCCGTTGACCGCCGCGATGACGACCTTCGGCAGCGTCTCGATCTGCTGCATGAGCGCCTGGCCGAGGACCATGAACGCGCGCCCCTCGACGGCGCTCATCTTTTGCATCGCCGCGATGTCCGCGCCCGCGACGAACGCGCGCCCCTCGCCCGTCAAGACGACCGCGCCGACGCTATCGTCCGCCGCGATTTCCGCAAACGCGCCTGACAGCTCCGTGATCACTTCCGCGTTCAGCGCGTTCAGCGCGTCCGGACGGTTCACCTTCACGATGCCGACCGCGCCCTGCTGCTCATAGGACAATGTGTTGTAGGATTTCATCGGTTACCTCCTCGGTTTTATTTGTGCAACTGCCTTCCTATATGATACAATGGTTGCAGCAAGCAAACAAGAGCGCACACCGTTATTGCCCAAATTTGACTCGACAGGAAAACAGGAGAGCCCTTGCGTCATGTACTACAGGAAAAACTAAACGAATCCGTCAAATCGCTGCTGCCGATCATCGTCATCGTGCTCGTGCTGAACTTCACGCTCGCGCCGATGCCTTTCGCGGTACGCGGGATGTTTCTCTTCGGCGCGCTGTTCCTGCTCGTCGGCATGGCGCTGTTCACGCTGGGCGCGGACCTCGCGATGATGCCGATCGGCGAACACCTCGGGCAGTACCTCTCGCGGTCGCGCAAAATCTGGCTCATCGTGTTCGCGTCGCTGCTCATGGGGACGATGGTCACGATCGCGGAGCCCGACCTGCAGATCCTCGCGCGGCAGGTGCCGTCCGTGCCGAGCAACACCCTGACCATCACGGTCGCGGTCGGCCTCGGCGTCTTCCTCGTCATCGCGATGCTGCGCATCCTCTTCCAGGTCAGCATGGCGAAGCTGCTCGGCGGCGCGTACATCGGCGCCATCGTGCTCGGCATCTTCGTGCCGAAGGAATACTTCGCCGTGAGCTTCGACGCAGGCGGCGTCACGACGGGGCCGTTCGCGATCCCGTTCATCCTCGCGCTCGGCGTCGGCGTCTCGGCGGTGCGCGGCGGCCAGTCGAGCCGCGACGACAGCTTCGGCCTAGCGGCGCTGTGCAGCATCGGGCCGATCTACGCCGTCATGATCCTCTCGTTTTTCTACGAACCCTCCGCGTCCGATTTGAAGGCGGCGGACATCGCGGAAATCGATTCCGTCGGCGGGCTCTTCGCCGAGTTCGTCCACGCCCTGCCCGAGTATATGCACGAAATCGGGCTCGCGGTCCTGCCGCTCATCGTGCTGTTTCTCGTTTTTCAAATAACCGTACTGCGGCTGCCGCTGACGACGCTCGTGAAGATCGGCTTCGGCCTTGTCTACACTTATTTCGGGCTCGTGATCTTTTTGACCGGCGTGTCGACGGGCTTCATGCCGGCCGGCGTCTTCATCGGCAAATACCTCGGGGGACTCGACTATTCGTGGATCCTCGTGCCGCTCGGCGCGGTGATGGGCTTTTTCATCGTGCTCGCGGAGCCGGCCGTCCATGTGCTCGTCGAGGAAGTCGAGGACCTTTCGGGCGGCGCGATCCAAAAGACCGTGATGGTGCGCGCGTTCTCCATCAGCATCGCGCTGTCGATCGCGCTCGCGATGATTCGCGTGCTGACGGGCGTGTCGATCTGGTGGATGATCGTGCCGGGCTATGCGCTGGCCATCGTGCTCACGAAGTTTTCGCCGAAGATCTTCACGGCGGTCGCGTTCGACTCGGGCGCGGTCGCGTCGGGGCCGATGACGGCGACGTTTGTGCTGCCGTTCACGATGGGGGCCTGCGAGGCGGCGGGCGGCAACGTCATGATGGACGCGTTCGGCGTCGTCGCGCTCGTGGCCATGACGCCGCTCTTCACGGTGCAAGCCGTAGGCCTGATTTACAAGAACCGCATGGCCGCCGTGACCACGGCCGAGGAAGGCGAGCTCGAAACGATCACGCACCAGTTCGAAGCGCACGAAATCGAGGAGCGCTGGGGCGCCGCGGAATACTCGGACGAAGAAGGGCGGTACGACGCGGAAGTCGACATGGATTATGCGGCGAGCCAGGAATGGGCCGAGGAAGTCATCTCCGAGGCGATCTCGCGCCGCATCATCGAGGACAACGCCTACATCGACTTCGACGATTTCGACTACGAGCATTTCCAGAGCTTCGTGAAGGCGGACGATTTCTTTGGAGGAGAGGAAAACGACAACGATGAGTATTGAAGGAAAACAATACGAGCGCATCAACCTGCTGCTGACGGTCTGTCACCGCGGCGTCGGCGACAAGATCATCGGGGATCTGCGCGACCTCGGCGTGACGTACAATATGGCGGCGGTCGGCGAAAGCCTCGGCGGGCTCGGCCTCGCGGACTACCTCGGCTTCGAGGACACGCAGCTCGACATCATCCTCAGCGTCGTGTGCGACAGCAAGACGGATCAGGCGATGGCGCTCATTGAGTATGGTTATTCGGAAAATCCGGACGGGGCGGCGATCGCGGCGCTCATTCCGATCGAGGGCGTGAGCGGGCCGCTCGTGCTCGAATACATTTCCGGGCCGGTGGCGGCGGCGGAGTAGCGCGGGTGGCGCAGGAACGGAGGGCGGAACAATGGCAGATGTGGCAAGCACAAAATACAGCATGATCGTGACGATCGTGAGCCGCGGGTACGCGGACATCGTCATCGGCGCGGCGAAGGACGCGGGGGCGCGCGGGGGCACCGTGTTCTATGCGCGCGGCTCCGGCATCCATGATCCGGCGAAATTCATCGGCATCACGATCCAGCCCGAGAAGGAAGTCGTGATGACGCTGGTGAAAAAAGAGGACGTCGCGGACATCGTCTCGGCGATCACGGAGAAGGCGGGGCTCACGACGGACGGCCGCGGCATCAGCTTCGTGCTGCCCGTCACGCGCACGGCCGGCATCGTGAACAAGGTCCCGCCGAAGACGCAGGAGACGTAGGAGCCGTAGGGGCAGAAGCGGTCACAGCTCGCGGAGCACCGCTTCCGCGAGCGCTTTTTTCTTTTTGTCGAGGGTGCTGAGATGCGCCGCCGCCCAGCTGCGGAGCATCTCCGGACGCCGCGCGGCCGTGAGCCGCAGCGCCTGCTCGAAATTCCACAGCTCGATCTCGCGGTGGTTGCCGGACAGCAGCACCTCCGGCACGTCCAGCCCCTCGTACGACGCGGGCCGCGTGTACTGCGGGTATTCGAGCAACCCCGAGTAGACGGACTCCTCGCGGTGCGAATCCTCGGAGCCGAGCACGCCCGGCACGAGCCGGCACACGGCGTCGATGAGCGCCATCGCGGGGATCTCCCCGCCCGTCAGCACATAGTCGCCGATCGAGACCTCTTCAAACGGAAACGCGTCGAGCACGCGCTGGTCGACGCCTTCGTAATGCCCGCACAGCAGCACGAGCCGCTCCTCGCCCGCCAACTCGCGCGCCAGCCCGTGGTCGAGCACGCGCCCGCGCGGGGAAAGGTAGATAAGCCGGCACGGCGGGGGCAGTCCGCCCGCCGCTTCTGCCGCCGCCGGCCCGATCGCCTGTAGCGCCGCGAAAATCGGCTGCGCCGCCAACAGCTGTCCCGCGCCGCCGCCGAACGGGTAGTCGTCCACGCTGCGGTGCCGGTCCGTCGTATGCTCCCGAATGTCCGTCACGGAAAACGTGAGCAGCCCGCGCTCCGCCGCGCGCCCCACGACCCCCGCCGACAGCACGGCGGGAAACATCTCGGGAAACAGCGTCAGGATGTCGATCTTCATCGGAGTGTCACCTCATGATTTCCTCTTCGCCCGCGAGCCAATCCGGCATGTCGAGCGCCGTCACCGAACCGGTCGCGACCTTCCCCGACCATTCGCCGCCGAGCTCCTCCACAAGCGCCCGAACCACGCCGAGATGCGCGACGATCACGAGGTCGCACCCCTGCCCGGCGGTTCCCCCGCCATGCGCGCCGCCCGCCGCCGACTCCGCCCGCCACACGCGCCAAAACTCGCGCGTCACGCGGCCCTTCAATTCATAGAAATTTTCGCCGCCGGGGACGCGGTAGTTCAGGATGTCTTCGCCGCGCTTCGCATACTCCTCGGGGAATTTTTCGCGGATGTCGCTGATCAGTTCCCCGTCCCACGAGCCCATATCCATCTCGCGGAACAGCTTGTCGGGGACGACGGGAAGGGTTTCGCCCGCGCCGCCCGCCGCCAACACGCCCGCGATGATGTCGGCCGTCTCCTTCGCGCGCGACAAATCGCTCGCGTACAGCCGCCGCGGCCGCGCCCCGAGCCGCGCGAGCTCCGCGCCCGCCGCCGCCGCTTCCTCGCATCCGCGCTCCGACAGCGGCACGTCCGCCTGCCCGAGAAAGATCTTCCCCCCGTGCTGTCGCGGCTCGCCGTGCCGCACGAGGAAAACCCGCCGCACGCCGCGCGTCGCAGCGGCGCGCAGCCGCGCCAAATCCTCGGGCGTGTCCATGTCGAGCACGCACCCTTCGTCGCCGGTCGCAATTTTCACAAGACCATCCGCGTGCGCATCGCGGACGGCCTTCAGCCCGCCCGTACCGTCCGAGGCGAGAATCTCGCCGAACCGCCCCGCAGGCACGTAAAGCGGATGCCCGTTTTTTGTGCCATAACATGGCTGCACGAAGCGCTCGCCATATTCCCTTGCCGCTTCTGCCACTGCGCGAATCGTGTCCGGAAGGACGAGCGGCACGTCGACGGGAAACAGCAGTGCGCCGGACGCGCCAAGCTCCGCCGCCTTGCGGATGCCCGTCTGCACCGAGGAAAACATCCCGTCCTCGTACCGTTCGTTGCGCACAAAGACCGGCAAGCCGTCTCGCGTATTCGTTCCGACGGTTTCTTCCACCGCGCGCTCCACCTCGTCCCCGCGATGGCCCGTCACCATGACCACGCGCCCGACCCCCGCCTCGTGAATGCTGTCCAGCAGCCGCAAGACCGCCGGCTTCCCGCCGACCGCGAGCAGCGGCTTGAACGCCCCCATCCGCGACGAAAGCCCCGCCGCCAATATGATCGCTAAGGCTTCATTTTCGTTGTTCATTCGCATTCCATACGCTCTCCGTCACATTATACCATGGCAAGAATCCCCTCCCTGCTTGGCGGCGGCGCGAAATGGTATACTGTTCTCAGGAGGATTGCGATGCAGGAACCACAAACGAACGGCGGTGCGCGGACGGTGCGCGTGATGGAAGACGTGCTCGGCGAAAACGACCGGCTTGCGGCGGAAGTCGGGCGCGTGCTGGCGCACAAACGCGTCTTTTGCGTGAACGAGATGGGCGGGCCCGGGGTCGGCAAGACGTCGGCGCTCCTGGGACTGATTTCGCGGCTCACGCAGCTGTCGCCCTGCGTGATCGAAGGCGACATCGAAAGCGACCTCGACACGCAGACCCTGCGGGAGCGCGGCGTACCGGCGTGGCAGATCAACACCTTCGGCGCCTGCCATCTCGATGCGCCGCTCGTCGCGGAAGCGGTGGCGGGCATCGACTTTGCGACGGTGCGCGGCGAGGCCGGCGGGTGCGTGCTGTTTATTGAAAATGTAGGGAACCTTGTGTGCCCCGCGGAGTTTTCCATCGGGGAACACGCGAAGATGCTCGTCTGCTCCGTCACGGAGGGCAGCGACAAACCGTACAAATACCCGCTCGCATTCGAGAAAGCCGATTTGATCCTGCTCAATAAGGTCGACCTGGAGCCGCACCTCGACTTCGACGAGGCTTTTTTCATGCGCGGGCTGCGGGCGCTCAATCCGGACGCGCCGGTGGTGCGGTGCTCGTCGAAGACGGGCGAGGGCTTCGGCGAGGCGGCGGCGGCGCTCGAGCGCATGGCTTCCGCTGTCTTTTTCGGGGCCGGTTCCGGCCCGCAAATCGGGGAATGACCCTGCGCACGGAGCGCATCACCGTCCGCGGCATCGTGCAGGGCGTCGGGTTCCGGCCGACGGTCTGGCGCATCGCGTCGCGGCTCGGCATGAAGGGGCGCGTGCGCAATATGGGCGGGCTCGTGCAGATCGTCGTGACGGACACAGCGGCGCGCATCGACGCCTTCGTCGAGGAGATCCGCGCGGGGCGGCCGCGCATGGCGCGCATCGACGGCGTGACGCGCGAGGTCATCGGGACGACGCTGTTTTCGGATTTTCAGATCGCGCCGAGCGCGCGGGACGAGGACGGGATCGCGGTGATTCCCGCGGACATCGCGGTGTGCGACGACTGCCTGCGCGAGTATTTTTCCGCGGGGGACGCGCGGCACGGATACGGGTATATCTCGTGCACGAACTGCGGGCCCCGATACACCATCATGGAGCGGCTTCCCTATGATCGCGATACGACGACGATGGCGGATTTCGCGATGTGCCCGCTCTGCGGCGCGGAGTACGGCGACCCCGCGACGCGGCGCTACCACGCGCAGACGGTATCGTGTTGGAACTGCGGGCCGCAGGCGCTGTGGCGCGAAAGCGGGCGGGCGGCAGAATGCCGCCCCTACAGGCCGGCGCACGGGGCGGGGGCGGCGTTGCGGGATGATGGCGTCATCGGGCTGAAAGGGGTCGGAGGGTATTACCTCGTCTGCGACGCGACGGATGAGGCCGCGGCGCGGCGGCTGCGGGGAATCAAGCGGCGCGAGCAAAAGCCGTTTGCCGTGATGTTTGAGACGGTGGACGATGTACGGCGGGTTTGCCGCGTCGGTGCCGCCGAGGAAGCGGAGCTGGTTTCGCCGCGCCGGCCGATCGTGCTGCTGGAGCGAAGGCCGGACATGGGGACGGGGGGCGCTGTGCCGCCGCTGGCACCCGGCGTCTGCGGCGACAGCCGATTCGTCGGCGCGTTCCTGCCGTCGTTCGCCTTGCAGATCGAGCTGCTGCGCAAGGCCGGGGCGCCGCTCGTCATGACAAGCGCCAACCTCACGGACGAACCGATTCTCACGGACGACGCGGCGATGTTTGCGCTCGCGGACGCGCACGGCTTCCCCGTGTGCTGGCACACGCGCCGCATCGCGGCGGGGCTCGACGACTCCGTCGTGCGCGCCGTGGACGGCACGGCGCAGATCCTGCGGCGCGCAAAGGGCTATGTGCCCGCGCCGGTGTATGTGCAGGGCGCGGACGGGCTCGCGAAGGACGACATGGTCTTCGCGGCGGGCGGCCATCTGAAGGCGGCGTTCGCGCTGTCCAAAGGCAGCTTCGCCTACCTGAGCCGGCATCTCGGCGACATGGACGGGCTCGCGTCGGAAGCATTATTTGAAGAAACCTATGCGCGGATGTGCGGGTTTTTCGGCATCGCGCCCGGACTCGTCGTCTGTGACAGGCATCCGCGGTATTTCCCGACGCAGTTTGCGGAGCGCGTCGCGGCGGCGCACGGACTGCCGGTCCTGCGTGTGCAGCACCACCACGCGCACATCGCGTCGGTCATGGCGGAACACGGGCTCGCGGGGCCGGTCATCGGAGTCGCCTTCGACGGAACGGGCTACGGCGAGGACGGCGCGGTCTGGGGCGG
>JAISTF010000208.1 GCA_031272745.1 Eubacteriales Family XIII. Incertae Sedis bacterium | reverse complement strand
AGGGTCTCGACGAAAATCGCCTTCGTGTTCGGCCGGATCGCGGCGCGGAAGGACGCGAGCGCGTCGCCCTGCTCGGGGTCGACGAACGTCGTCTCGATGCCCTGCGTCGGCAGCGTGTGCTTCAGCAGGTTGTAGGTGCCGCCGTAGATCGTGCTCTCGCTGACGATGTGGTCGCCGTTTTGCGCGAGCGTCTGGAACGTGTACGTGAGCGCCGCCGCGCCGGACGCCACGCCGAGCGCCGCCGCGCCGCCCTCGAGCGCCGCGATGCGCTCCTCGGCGATGGCCTGCGTCGGGTTCGTCAGCCGGCTGTAGATGTTGCCCGCGTCCGTGAGCGCAAACCGCCCCGCCGCCTGCGCCGTGTCCGCAAACACGTACGCCGTGTTCTGATAGATGGGCACCGCGCGCGCGCCGAACGCCGCGTCGGGCTGCTCCTGCCCGATGTGCACCTGCTTGGTCTCAAACCGCCACTTCGATGTGTCCTTCACGATTGCCATTTTTGTTCTCCTTTCCGCTCCCGCATTGCGGATATACCATAGTAATACTATATGTTATATATGTATTATACGCAAAAAAATAAGGCTGTCAAGCCTTATTTTTCATTTTCCTGAATGTTTTTTGAATCGCCGGCCCGGCCCTCCGTTGCGTCCGTCGCCGCGTCGTCCGCAGCCGAATCGCCCGCCGACCCCTTGTCCGCCGGAATCACTTCCATATAGATGCCTTCGTTCAGCCCCGCATTGAGATCCGTCGGGCCGCCGCGCCCCTGCAAATTGAAGTACAGCAGCGCGAGCACGAGCGCCACCGCCGCGATCAGCACCACGAGCAGCCACACGCGGCTCGGCCTGCGTTCCACGGCCGCCGCCCCGCCGGGCGACACCTCGATGCCGTCCGCAACCGAAGCCGCCGCAAGCCGCCTCGACGCCTCGCGCGTGAACGCCGCGACGTCCGCCTCGGGCACGGTTTGCACCGCGTCCAGCGTCAGCGCGGCCGCGATGTCCGCGTCCCAGTCTTTGTTTTTCAAGTCTTCGCGTTTCATGTCCTCTGCCTCTTCTTTACCCCCCGGCCGTACCCCTCAGCCTTCCACGGTTTCCGCCGCCTCGTACGGCGCGAGCATCCGCGCGATGTTGCGCTTCGCTTTCATGATGTTCGTCGACACCGTCGACGCCGTGCAGCCGAGCGCGTACGCGATCTCGCTGTACGTCAGATTCTCGTAATAGTAGAGAATCAACGATTCGCGCTGTCGCTCGCACAGCTGCCCGATGGCCTTGCGGATGAGCGCCACGCGCTCGTCCGCGAGCAGGCTCTCCTGCGGGTTGCCCTCGCTCCTCTCGTCGGGCAGCGACTCCGAGTAGTCGTCGATGTCCGCCGCGTCTTCGCCGCCCTTCAGGACGTTGAGCCGCCGGACGTGCTTCAGGCAGCAATACTTCACGAGCCGGTACATCCACGGCCGGAACGCGTCCGGATCCCGCAGCCCGCCGATGCTCCGGTGCATGGCGATGACCGCCTCCTGCGCCGCGTCGTCCGCGTCGTGCGGGTTGCCGATGTAGCGCCGCGCCTCAAACAGGATGCTCTTCGCGAACATCCCGCACAAAGACTCGAACGCGCGCACGTCTCCATCTTTCGCCAAAAGAACCAGATCGCGCGTTTTCGGATCCAGCTCCGTTCTTACCCCGGGCTCTGACATGGAGTAAGTATACCACTTTTTGCGGGCGTCAAGGCCCTGATCGAAAACAATCCAAAATGCCAAGCCCCCGATTGGAAACGGCCGCTTGTCATGATATACTGGTGTCCGTTGGAAAATCCCAAAGGACAAGGAGAAGGGAAGAAAATGTTTGTGGACTCAAAGACCGCCGAGCAATCGGCCATTCTGAACCTCGCCTACGGCGTGTGCGCGGTCGCGCGGACGGCGCCAAAGGCCTGCGGCGTCGACCATCTTGAAACGGCGGTTCTCACGGGCGAGGACAAAGACCGCCTCGCGGCGGAAATGCGGAAAACCGGAGAGGCGGCGGGCGACGAAGGGAAATTCTTTTGCCGGGATGCGGACAATGTGGACGCGAGCGGCGCGGTCGTGCTCGTCGGCGCAAAATACCAAGCGCGCGGGCTCGGGGAGATGTGCCGGCTCTGCGGATTTGAAAACTGCGCCGCTTGCGCGAAAGCGGGCGCCGCGTGCGTCTTCACGGCCATGGATCTGGGAATCGCGCTCGGTTCCGCCGTATCGATGGTTGCGGACGCGCGGATCGACAACCGGCTGATGTTCACGATCGGCCAAGCCGCCGCGCGCCTCGGGCTGCTCGGCGAATACAAGATGATCATCGGCATTCCGCTGTCCGCGGCGGGCAAATCGGTGTTTTTCGACCGCGCCATGCCGTAGGCGGCCGGCGGCGGAAACCATAGCGACGACAAGGAGGAGAGTGGTATGTTTCGGGAGATGAGAAAACACAAGAGGCAGTTGCCGCAGGAAGAAATCCCGGCGATCCTGGCGCGGGCATCCAACGGGGTGCTGGCCTGCTGCGGGGACGACGGCTACCCGTATGCCGTGCCGCTGAATTATGTGTATATGGACGGCAAGATCTGCTTCCACTCCGCAAAAGAGGGGCACAAGATCGATGCGCTGACGCGGCAGCCGAAGGTCTCGTTTGCGGTCGTCGGCGAAGACACGATCGTCAGCGCGGAGTACACGTCGTATTTCCGGAGCGTCATCGCTTTCGGCAAGGCGCGGATCGCGGAAGGCGAGGAACGGATCAAAGCGCTCGAAGCGCTTGTAGAGAAATATTCGTCGGACCAGCCGGAAGCGTCGAAGCGGGAGACCATCGACCGCTGCACGATGGCGCACGTCGTCGTGATCGACGTCGAGCACCTGACGGGCAAAGAGGCAAAGGAATACGCCGAGCAGCGGAAGGCCAAATGAAACTTGAACTCATCGCCACCGCCTCGTTCGGGCTGGAAGCCGTCGTGCGGCGGGAAGTCGAGGCGCTCGGCTTTCCGGTCACGGAGCGCGAGGACGGGCGCATCACCTACGTCACGAACGAGTCGGGGCTCGTGCGGTCCAACCTTTGGCTGCGCTGCGCCGACCGCGTGCTGCTGAAGCTGGGCGCGTTCGACGCGCAGACCTTTGAGGAGCTGTTCCAGGGCGTGCGCGGCCTGCCGTGGGAGACGCTGATCCCGCCGGATGGACATTTCGTCATGAACTGCTCGTCGGTCCGCAGCAAGCTGTCGAGCGTGCCCGCGTGCCAGTCGGTCGCGGAGAAGGCGCTCGTCGAGCGGCTGCGCGACGTCTACGGCATCGACCGCTTTGCGAAGAGCGGCGCGAAATACAACATCCTGCTGCGCATCCTGAAGGACCGCGTGAGCGTGGCCGTCGACACGAGCGGGCCGGGGCTGCACAAACGCGGCTACCGGACGCGCCAGGGGGAAGCGCCCATCAAGGAGACGCTCGCCGCCGCGCTCGTGAGCCTGTCGTTTTGGCAGCCGGGCCGGTTGCTCGCGGATCCGCTCGCGGGCAGCGGCACGATTCCCATCGAGGCCGCGATGATGGCGCGCGGCATCGCGCCCGGACTCGGCCGGAAATTCGCGGCGGAAGCGTGGAGCTTTGTCCCGCCGGAAATCTGGAAGCGCGAGCGCGCCGCCGCGTACAAGAGCATCGACCTTGCCGCGGATGTGCGCATCCTCGCCTCGGACCGCGACGAGGCCGCTGTGGATGTCGCGCGCGAAAACGCGGAGAACGCGGGCGTCGGCGACTGCATCACGTTCACGCGAAAGACGTTCGCCGAGTTTGCCGCTTCCGGAGAAGCCTCTGAAAATCCGCGCGGCATCCTCGTCACGAACCCGCCCTACGGCGAACGCCTCGGGGAGCTGCCCGAGGCCGAGGCGCTCTACAAGGAGATCGGGGCCTTTCTCACGGCGCATAGGGGATGGTCGCTGTTTCTCATCACGACGTACAAGGATTTTGAGAAGCTCGCGCTCGGGCGGCCCGCCGACCGCCGGCGCAAGCTCTACAACGGCCGTCTCGAAACGACATTCTATCAGGTGCATGGCGAAAAGCCGAAAGGGAAGGGAGATCGCAAATGAAAAAATGGAACAGCGACAGTTTGGCAAAAGGGTTTTCGTTTGCGCTGCCGACGCGCATCACGTTCGGATGGGGGTGCGCGGCGGCGCTGCCCGAGGTGCTGGCGGCGCACGGGTGCAAACGGCCGCTCATCGTGACCGACCCGGGCATCGTGGCGGCGGGCGTGCTCGAAAAGGCGCTCGCGGCGCTGCCGAAAGCGCAGACGGCCGGCGTCTTTGACCGCGTCGAAGCAAATCCGAAGGACCGCGACGTGGCGGAAGCGGCGGCGGCCTACCGCGACGCACAGGCGGACGGCATCGTGGCGGTCGGCGGCGGCAGCCCCATCGACTGCGCCAAGGCCGCGGGCGTGCTGATCGCGCAGCGGGCGGACGACATTATTGCCTTTGAAAAAACGCATGAGACAAACGACTACGAAGCGAAGCCGCTGCCGCCGCTGTTTGTCATGCCGACGACGGCCGGCACGGGCAGCGAGCTGACGTTTTCGTCGGTCATCACGAACACGAAAAACAAATTCAAGATGACGGTCAAGAACGAATACACGGCGCCGCTCGCCGCGGTGTGCGACCCGGCGCTGACGCTCAGCGTCCCCGCGGCGATCACGGCGTCGACGGGCATGGACGCGCTCACGCACGCGATCGAAGCGTTTTCCGTCACCTGCGCGGAGCCGATTTCCGACGCGGCGGCGCTGTATTCGATGGAGTTGATCGCGGAAAATCTCGAGGCGGCCGTCAGGGACGGCGGGGACGCGGACGCGCGCACGGCGATGCTCATGGGGAGCATGCTCGGCGGCATCGCCTTCAGCCATTCCGACGTGGCGTCGGTGCACTGCATCGCGGAAGCGCTCGGCGGGCTGTACGACCTGCCGCACGGCGTCTGCAACGCGGTCATCCTGCCGTATATGATGGAGTACAACATGGAGTATTGCCTCGCGCGGTACGCGCGCGTCGCGGACGCGATGCGCATCCCCCACGGCAGGGACGCGCACGACATCGAAGCGCGCGCGGCCGAGGCCGTCGCCGCCGTGCGGGCGCTCGCAAAGGCCGTCGCGCTGCCGAGGTTCACGGAGCTCGGCGTGCGCGAAGCGGATTTTCAGACGATTGCGGACATGGCCGCGCGCAACCATTCGACGCCGAGCAACCCGCGCCCGATGCGCGCCGAAGACTATCTGGCAGTCCTGCGCATCATGTCAGGTACGCTTCCACCTTCTTGAGCACTTCGTAGTCCGCCGCGAGCCAGCGGACGGAGTAGAGGTCGTCCCGGTGGAGCCAGACGGACGCGCGGTGTTCGAGCAGCGTGATGTGCTCGGGCAGGGTGCAGAGAAAACAGTCCATCGACAGATGAAATTCGGGGTAGTCCCATTCGACGTGCGAAAGCATTCCGCCGATGTCGATGCCGGCGCCGAGTTCCTCTTTGATTTCGCGCGCGAGCGCTTCCTGCGGTGTCTCCCCGGGCTCGATTTTCCCGCCGGGAAACTCCCACCACCCGGAATATCCGCCGTATCCCCGCTGGCAGGCGAGGACGGCGCCGTCTTTGACAATCACCGCCGCAGCGACGCGAATGCTTTTCATCAGGATTTCCACACCTTTCGCGCACCCCAACCATCTAATACTGTTTTCAGATAAATATATAACCATATTTATCTGAAAACGCCTCGTTCCGAGGCTGATTTTCGCTATTCGCGAAAATCCAGTCTCATGCTGATTCTATTTTGATTTTAGTAGTGTTTCAAAATAGAATCAGTATAAGCAAAATCTTTCGATTTGCCCTTGAAACCATCCCCCGTTTGCCGGTATAATGATTTTATCACAAATCCGCCGGAAACGGCGCAGCGGTTTGGGGAAACAACGGATGGCAAATGGCATTCGTTATTTTATTTATAGGAGACATCGTATGAAAGAGAAAGTATTGATCGTGGAAGACGATCGGGAAATCGGGGGGCTGTTCATGCGCATCCTGCGCGACAGCGGGTACCGGACGGACCAAGCGGGCGACGGCGCGACGGCGCTCCGGAAGCTGCGGGATGTGCCGTTTGACCTCGTGATCTTGGATTTGATGCTGCCGGTGAAGAGCGGCGACCAGGTGCTGCGGGAAATCCGGACGTTCAGCAATCTGCCGGTCATCGTGGTGTCCTCGAAGGATTTGACGGGGACGAAGATCGACATCCTGCGGCTGGGCGCCGACGACTATATCACGAAACCGTTTGACATCGACGAGGCGCTCGCGCGCATCGAAGCCGTGCTGCGCCGCGGGGCGGGGACCGCCACGATGAGCCGGCTCACCTGCGCCAACCTCGAAATGGATTTGGACACGAAGACGGTGAAGGTGCAGGGCGCGTCGCTTACGCTGACGCCGAAGGAATACGGCATCCTCGAAGTCCTGATGCGGCACCCGAACAAGGTCTTCAGCAAGGAGAGCATCTTCGTCAGCGTGTGGGGGACGGACTATATGGACGACGACGCGACGCTCAACGTGCATATGAGCAAGCTGCGCAGCAAGCTCAAGTCGGCCGACCCGAAAAACGATTACATCGAGACCCTGTGGGGCATGGGCTACCGCATCACGGAAGGCGCGAAGATCATTTCATGAGGACAGGGGGGAGCCATGAACACACACGAATACATCGCGGAGATCACCCACGATCTGCGCACGCCGCTTACGTCCATCAAAGGGTATTTGCAGCTGTTGGACCGGACGCCGCTCACGGAAACGCAGCAAAACTATGTGTCCGTGGTGCGGGAAAAGGCCGACCGGATACAGGAATTGATCAACGACTTCCACGCGCTTTCCTACTGGACTTCGGAAAGCGCGATGCCGGCCTTTGCGCGGATTGGCCTCTGCGAGATCCTGACGGATTGTTTTTTCGGCGCGGAGCGGGCGCTGAAAATGCGCGGGATCGAACCCGAGGCGGACTTTCCGGCGGCGCCCGTCTATGTCTGGGCCGACGAGGATTTGCTTGCGCGCACGATCCAAAACCTGATCGCGAACGCGGTGCGGCACGGGGAGCGCTACCTGCGCGTGCTGGTGGAAGTGGAGCCGGAACCGGAGCCTCTGCCGGACAAGGGCCGCGTGCGCGTGGTCTTTGAAAACGGCCTTCCGTGCGGCGCGGCGCCGGACCCCGAGAAGGTGTTCCGGCGGTTTTACAGCGAGGACGCGTCGCGGAGCGAGCGGCGGTCCGGCCTGGGCCTCGCCATCGCAAAGACCTTCGTCGAAAAAATGGAAGGGGACATCCGCGCGGAAGTGGCGGGCGACCGGTTCGCCGTCGTGCTGCGCCTGCGCAAAATCGCGTGAGGCCGGCGGGTCAGTAGTCCGCGCCGAGCAGGGCTTCGTCGTCCGTGACGGGGACGTCTTCAATGCGGAAGGCGCCTTCGACCTCGATCGTCACCGTGTCCGTGCCGGGATCGGGCCAGATCATCGGGAGGAGCACGCCCTCATGCAGGTCGCCGTGCGTCGGCCCGAAGGCGGTGCCGCTGTTGCACACCATATTTGTGATATTTTCACCCGTGGCCGCATCGGTGGCGACGAAGTCGTAGCCGTAGAGCCGGCCCTCCGCCGTGAGCAGCGCGACGGGGAAGGTGCCGATCATGTTTTGGAGCAGCTTGTAGCCGCGCGCGCTGAGATCGCGGTTTGTCGTGCGGCCGTCGAGGGGCAGATACAGCGCGCGGGTCAGCCCCGGGTACGTGCCGTCTTCCGCGAGGCCGAGCCGGAGATAGCCGACGAGGCCGTTTTCCGTGCGGACGACGTTTTCGACTTTGATCTTGAAGACCGTGCTGCCGAGGCTTGTCTCTTCACCCGCCTGACGGTATTCCAACCAGTCCGCGCCGCCCTGTCCCGTCGGGTAGTCCGCCGGAAGCAGGTCGCCCGCGCGGAAGGCTTCCGCCGCCGCGTCCTCGTGCTTCACGCCGGACATCACGATGTCCACACGGCGGTTCACCGCGCGCGCATCTTCGGACGTGTCGCTCACCAAGGGTTCCGTCTCGCCGCGCCCCTCGGCCGTCACGGTGTAATCGCTGCCGAGCAGCGGCGCGATCACCGCGCGGACGGACTCCGCGCGCTTTTCCGAAAGCGTCTGGTTGTAGGCATCGTCCGCGACGTCGTCCGTATGGCCGACGATCTTGACGGTACCGCTGTCGTATTCGGATTTGATCTGATCGACGGCGCGCGCGATGACGTCCTGCGCTTCCGCCGACAGCTCGTATTCGTCCGTGGCAAACAGCACGTCGGAGGTGATCGTCAGCGTCGTCTCCTCGCCCTCGTCGACGACAAACATCTCGCCTTCGTAGTCCGCGAGGAACCGGCGCAGCGTCACGACGCACGCCGCCTCGGAGCCGGGCGCGGGCGCCCCCGCGATCTCCGTGAACTTGCCGAGGCCGTCTTCCGCGCGGACGATGGGTACATCCGGAATCACGCCGAATCCCGGTACAAAGACGTCGACCGTGTCCAGCCCCTCCGGCGCCGCGTACAGCGTCACGCTGGAAGCAAACGGCCTGTCGGGGGACAGGGCGCCGTTCGCCGTATAGCCCGGATTGCCGTCCTTGTCCGGCATGACGCGGAACGCCCCCGCGTCTTGATACGCGTTGCTCTCAAGCGGAAGCTCGACCCACGCCGTTTGCGACGGCAAATCGAACAGCCGGATGCTGCTCGGGCCGTACTCCGTCACTTCGTCCACGGAGAGAAATTGGTACAGCGCCAGGTTTCTCATGCCTTCGGGCAGTTCCGAGGTCAGCTCGTAGTCGATCACGAGCGCCGCCTGCGTCCCGTCGCTTTGAATCGGGTGCGCCGTCAGCTTCACTTCCGAACCGAGCGCCGTGCGCGTGACCGTGACCGGCGCGGCCTGCGCGTCGAGGTCGCCGAGCGGGTCGACGGAGGCATCCGCCGCCGCGCCGCCGCTCCCGCCTTCCGCGACCCCACCGATTCCGCCGGTTTCGACGCTCCCGCCGGTTCCGCCCGACGAACCGCCCGCTCCGTCCGCGTCTTTCGACCCGCATCCCGCAAACAGCCCCAGCACGACCAAACAGGCCGCCGCCCATACAAGGATTTTCTTCATGACACACTCTCCAAAAGTTTTGTCCCAGTGACTCCGTATGCTTATTATAACCCCAAAAATGCGCGCCGCATTACACGGCTATACAGCGCGCGCAGAATTTCCGTTATTGTGGTATGACTGATTTTTTGCCTCTTAGATCCCGCCGGACGTGCCGACTTCCGAGTACAGCTGGTAGATCGGCAGCATCACCGAGATGATGACCATGCCGACGACGGCGGCCATGACGACGATGAGGATCGGCTCGATCATCGACACCATGCGCTGGCTCGCCATCTCGCTGTCGTAGTCGTACTGGTCGGCGACGGATTCGAGCATGTATTCCAAGCGGCCGCTCTCCTCGCCGATGAGGATCGTCGATTTGAGCTTCGGCTCGAAACCGTCGACGTCCGTGATGGCCTGCGACAGCGTGCGCCCGTTGCCGAGCGCGTCGAGCACGCCCGCAAATTCCGATTCGATGTATTTGTTGCCAATCGTGTCGCGCGCGATCGTGAGCGCCTGGATCATCGGGATGCCGCTCACGTAGAGCGAGGCGAGCGTCCGCGCGAAACGCGCCGTGTAAATCGTGCCGAGCAGCTTGCCGACCTTCGGAATCTTCAGCTTGAAGCGGTCGAGCGCGCGCCTGGGTCCGGGCTGCCGGAACACGTACACGAGCGCGGCCGCCGCAACCACGATGCCGATGACAAGGTAGACCCCGTCCGCGATCAAAAAATCGCTGATGCCCATGACGATGCGCGTCGGCAGCGGCAGCACCATGTTTTCGAACATGCTCGTGAACTGCGGGATGACAAAGGTGAAGATCACGAGCACGACGCCGATGATCAGCACCACGAGAATCATCGGATACGTCGTCGCGCTCTTCAGCTTCTGGTGCAGGCGGTGCTCCTTGTCATACGTCTCGGCCATCTTCTGCGCCGTCACGTCCATGCGCCCCGTCTGCTCGCCCGCGCGGATCATGTTGATGAGCAGCTCCGGAAACGCGCGCCCGCGCAACGCCATCGCCTCCGACAGCGTCGACCCGCGCTGCAAATCGAGGATGAGTTCGTCGTAAATCTTCTTCACATGCGGCTTGTTGTCGCGCTCCGACAGGATCATCATCGCGCGGATGAGCGTGATGCCGCTGCCGAGCATCGCCGCGAGCTGCCGGCAGAAATCCGCGATCTCGATCGTCGTCAGCTTCACGGGCAGTTCGAGCGCCTTGTGCTCGTGCGACTCCATGAGGAAGAGGTCGTACCCGCGCAAAGTGGCCGCGAGCTGCTCCGGGTTCGGCGCTTCAATGCGCCCGCCGGCCCGCCTTCCGTCCATCGTTACCGCTTTGTAGTCATAGAGTGGCATACTTTCATTATACCCAAAAAATCAGGAAACAATCATAGTTTCCCGACATACCAGTCGATGAGCGGCTGAGACAAAAACATCGCGATCGCGATCCCCACGCACAGCGCCGGACCGAACGCGAAATGCTCCTTCCCCCCCTTCTTTTTGGTCAATAACAGGAATGCTCCCTGCCCACCGCCGATGAGAATGCCGACAAAGACGGCCACGACCGCGCCCTGCCAGCCGAGGAACAGCCCCGCCGCCGCCATGAGCAGCACGTCGCCGAGCCCGAAGGCGCCCTGGACGAAGAAGGCGATGACGAACAGCGGCACGCTGACGGCGGCGATGCCGATCAGATGCGTGCGCAGCGGCATGTCCGGCCCGACGAAGATCGCGAGCACGCCGCAGACCGCGAGCGCGATGTTTGTCCCGTCGTAGATTTCCATCGTGTCCGCGTCGATGAAGGCGGTCACGACGAGGATGCAGAGCGCGGCGAAATACAGCGCGGACGCGGCGACCGCGGCGGACGTGTTCCCGCCGCCCGCCAGCGTGTCCCGGAGGAAACCGACGGGCGCGAGGAAGGCGCACCACGAGAGCGCCCCGAGCGCCCCGCCGAGCAGCTCGACGGCCATATAGCGCGGCGAGATGGGCGTTTTGCAATAACGGCATTTTCGCCCGAGCAGCAGATACGAGAAGACGGGCACGAGGTCGCGCGGGTAAAGGCGGTGCTCGCAGGACGGGCAAAACGAAAAGCCCTTCGTGAAATCAAGCCCGCGCGGGATGCGGTAGATGAGCACGTTGAGGAACGAGCCGACGGCGGCGCCGACGACAAACGCAAACACGATGCCCAATGCGTAGATGAATGTCAACATGAACCCATTCTAACATAGAATCGGAAGGTTCATGTAGCATGAAAATTTTTTTGCGCGAGCATGTTTCAAATCCCGTTTGGGTGGTAAATAGGAATTGCGACGGAAACAAAAAGAACAAAAAACCGTGGCCCCAAACAAAAGTTGTTGTGGGAGAAGGACAAAGGAAGTTTTCGAAAGGAAGGGAAACAAAATGTTCAAGGAAATGCTGAAGAAGAGAATGAGGACGCTCAAGGAAGGGAAGAAGAAGGGCTTTACGCTCATCGAGGTCATCGTGGTGCTCGTCATCCTCGCGATCCTCGCCGCGATTGCGATTCCGGCGCTGACAGGGTACATCGACAAGGCGAACAGCCGCGCGGCCCAGAGCGAGGCGCGGAACGTGCAGGTGGCGTTGCAGGAGATCGCGAGCGACGCGTATGGTAGCGACCAGGTGATGGGCGACAATGCAGGGAGTGGGTTTAAGGATGCCGACATGATTCCCGGGTCAAAGGTAAAGTTTGCTACTGAGATCAACAATTTGATGGGTGTTTCAAAATTGACCGACGATGATGATACCACGCTTCCTGAAGTGAATAGAATCAAATATGACGGCAATGCATTAACAGATTTCGTCTACACAACAGCTAAATATGTAGTTACTTATAACAATGTTAAGGGCTACTCGGTTGTTCCTAATGCTTAATAAACCAACAACAACCATATAGGGGGAAAATGGCGGCCTTCGGGCCGCCTTTCGCATCCCCGCCCGTGCTCGTGCGCACTTCTTGCAGGACAGCCGTGCACGAAGCGTGTATAATCATATCCATGAGCAAGGACAAGGCTGAAGTAATCATCTCCCAAAGCATCATACCCCAACCCGAAGATCATGAGGTGTCAGCCGCCTGGATACTCGCGCGGCATTTCAACTGTCGTATCGAATTCTTGAAGCCGCTTGGCGGCTACAAAATGCACACGCCGGACTTCGTCATGAATGCACTCGAATGGGAATTGAAAAGTCCCGAAGGTGATAAGCGCAGGACGATCAGAAACAACCTCGATCTTGCCAAAGAGCAGTCCCCGAACATCATCATCGACACAAGGCGCACGAAGCTAAAGGACGATTGGATTGAGGCAGAACTCCGCAGACAGATAATCATCAAGAAAAAAATCTATCGGATTATCATGATACGAAAAAATGAGAGCATCGTAGAGATAATTCGTACGTGAACTGAGAAATTTCGATTTGTGAAAAACATTTGCGTTTGACGCGTTGGCGTGATATATTATCAGCAGGAGAGGCCGGGCTTTCCGAAAGGATAGTCAAAGGAGCACTCCTCTTTGAAAGCAAGACCGCCCGTATACAGGGCGGTTTTTCTTGTCGCTTGCCCCTCCTTACAGCCCCATCATGAACGACTGGTCGGCGCGTTGGGAGACGGTGTAGTCGTGCAGGTCCTGCACGGTGATGGCGGTGAGCGCGGCGGCGATGGCCGCGTCCACGGGGTCGTAGACCTTTTCGCGCAGCGCCATTTCGATGCCGGGGTCCGCGTCGCCGACCGTGTCCTCGGCCTTGTCCGCGAGGTTTGCTTCGAGCGACGACAGCACGTCCCAGGCCGTGATGGCCGTCATCGGCCGCGCGAACTGGTAGCCCCCCTTCGGCCCCTTCGTCGACGTCAGCACGCCGGTTTTTTTCAGTTGCGCGAAGACCTGCTCGAGGTAGATCTTCGAGATGCCGAGTTCGTCCGAGATGCTGCCGACCGTCACGTTCGCCCCCGACGACTGCCGGTCCGCGATGACGATCGCCGCCGCGAGCGCGTAACGCCCCTTCACCGATATGCGCATGAAGCCCCGCCTTTCTACTAAAAACCTATAACATATGTATAGTATATACTATCTGTAACAAACTCTCAACATCCCGCGGGCCGCAGGTTTGCTATACTTGAAGTTGCGTGGAAGCCGACGAAGGAAGGGGGTGAGACCATGCGCGATTTTTTGTACAACAAGAGCGACGTGCTGATTGCGATCCTCATCATTTTGGTCGCGGCCGGCGTGATTTTCTGGCGCGTGGGCGTCATCCTCGAATTTCCCGAAGGCGTGAAGACGGGGACGGAGAAATTTGTCGCGCTCGTGCTGCCTTTCATCGACGATGGCGACGCGGAAGACGACGATTTTGAAATCCCGAAGGCGGATCTCGGCTCCGGCGCGTCTGAGGGAATAACGGGCGCGGATGCGGGCGCTTCCACCGATGCGGGCGCGGGCGGGCAGCAGGATGTCGCCCCTGCGGACAGCGAGGCGTCGGGTGCGGATGCAGCGCAAGAGCCGGCGGACGGCGGCGGCGTGACGAGCGGCGAAGTGGCGACGGACGGCGGCGGCGAGGCGGCCGCGGAAGGCGACGGCGAGGCGGCGGACGGCGGCGAAGGCGCGGAAGAGGCGCCGGCGGCCACGGGCGAGGTCGTGAAGTTCACGGTGCATTCGGGCGACGTGGCCAGCGTGGTCGCGGACAACCTGCTCGCGGCGGGACTCATCTCGAACAAGCAGGAGTTTCTCGCGCGGGTCGACGAGCGCAACGCGGCGATGTCGATGCTCGCCGGGGATTTTGAGATTGCAAAGGGGTCGACACACGACCAGATAATTGATAAGCTAATAGGGAAAGCGTAAGCGATCATATAGAGAAAGTGAGGGAACATCATGCCGCTGGTCACATCAAAGGAAATGTTTGAGAAGGCGTACGCGGGCGGGTATGCCATCGGCGCGTTCAACGTGAACAATATGGAAATCGTGCAGGGCATCACGGAAGCGGCGCAGGAAGAGAACGCGCCGCTCATCCTGCAGGTGTCGGCGGGCGCGCGCAAATACGCGAAGCACGTCTATCTGATGAAGCTCATCGACGCGGCGCTCGAGGACACGGGGCTGCCGATCTGCGTGCACCTCGACCACGGTCCGGACTTCGAGACGTGCAAGAGCTGCATCGACGGCGGGTTCACGAGCGTCATGATCGACGGGTCGTCGAAGCCGTTCGAGGAAAACATCGCGGTCACGCGGCAGGTCGTCGAGTACGCGCACGCGCACGGCGTGGTCGTCGAGGGCGAGCTCGGGCAGCTCGCGGGCGTCGAGGATGACGTGAACGTCGAGTCGCATTCGTACACGGACCCCGCACAGGTGCAGGAATTCGTCGAGAAGACGGGCGTCGATTCGCTCGCGATCGCGATCGGCACGTCGCACGGGGCGTACAAATTCAAGCCGGGGCACAAGCCGCAGCTGCGGTTCGACATCCTCGAAGAGGTCACGAAGCGTCTGCCGGGCTTCCCGATCGTGCTGCACGGCGCGTCGTCGGTCATCCCCGAGTTTGTCGCGAAGATCAACCAATACGGCGGCGCGATGCCCGACGCGATCGGCATTCCCGAGGACATGCTCCGGCAGGCGGCGAAGAGCGCGGTGTGCAAGATCAACATCGACTCCGACCTGCGGC
>JAISTF010000170.1 GCA_031272745.1 Eubacteriales Family XIII. Incertae Sedis bacterium | reverse complement strand
AAGGAAATCCGCGCCTTCGTGAAAGCGAACGCGGCCGCGTACAAGGTGCCGCGCATCATCGAATTCGTCTCCGAGCTGCCGAAGACCATCTCCGGCAAGGTGCGCCGCGCGCAAATGCGCGAAGAGGCTTCCGGAAAATAGAAGAGAAATTTTTCGCGCAGAAAGGCGACTTATAGCTTGCAGACTCGCCAAAGCCACGGTATAATAGGCGTTGGCGTTTCGGAGAAGTACTCAAGAGGCCGAAGAGGATGGTTTGCTAAACCATTAGGTCGCGCGAAGCGGCGCCCGGGTTCGAATCCCGGCTTCTCCGCCATCAACACGAAGCAATTTCGTGACGCAGGGGCATAGCTCAGTTGGTAGAGCAGCGGTCTCCAAAACCGCGTGCCGAGGGTTCGAGTCCTTCTGCCCCTGCCATTTTTTTTGCGGGGCGTAGCGCAGTTTGGTAGCGCACCTGCTTTGGGAGCAGGGGGCCGTGGGTTCGAATCCCGCCGCCCCGACCACGCTGCCGCGCTGCACGACGGAAAGCGGCAAACGGGGGCCTTTAGCTCAGTCGGTTAGAGCATCCGGCTCATAACCGGACGGTCCCGGGTTCAAGTCCCTGAAGGCCCACCAGCACCGCGCCGCCCGCAAAGGGCGGCGCTTTTCGGGGCGGAAGACGACGGAAGACGGAGATATATTTGGAAGAGAGTCTGGCAAAAAAACTGTTTCGTGTCGCGGCGCCCATCGCCGCGCAGAGCCTCATCGCGGCGTCGCTGAGCCTCGTGGACAACCTGATGGTCGGGCACCTCGGCGAGACGGAGTTGGCGGCGGTCGGGCTGTCGACGCAGGTCGGCATGATTTTCTGGATGGCGCTGTTTGGCTTTACGGGCGGCACGATCACGTATATGGCGCAGTTTTTTGGCAAGGGGGACATCGAGAGCATCCGGCGCGTGCTCGGCATCGCGGTCGCGACCTGCTTTCTCATCGGGCTCGGCTTTTTCCTCGTCTGTTTCTTTGCGCCGGAAGCGGTGCTGCGCGTCTTCACGGACATCCCGGAGGTCATCGACATGGGGCGGCCGTTCGTGCGCTGGAGCGCCTTCATCTTCCTGACATGGAGCGTGACGGTGCCGCTGTCCGCGGGGCTGAAGGCGACGCAACAGACGGACATCCCGATGAAGGTCAGCATCGTCGTCTTCTCGCTGAACACGGTGCTGTGCATCCTGCTCGTGAACGGGTTCCTCGGCTTTCCGAAGATGGGCATCATGGGTGCGGCGCTCGCAACGGTTTCCTCACGATGCGTCGAGCTCGCGCTCTACCTGATCGTGATCTTTGCGCGGCGAAACCTTCTCGCGGGACCGCCGCGGGAGTATTTCGGATGGACGCGGGAGCTCGTGGGGCGCGTGTTTGCCAACGCGCTTCCGACGATGGGCAACGAGGTCATCTGGGCGGCAGGCTCCTCGATGTACAACGCGGCCTACGGACGCATGGGCGTGACGGAATTCGCCGCCGTCCAGGCAGGCAACACGATCTTCAACATCTTCTCGCTCGTCTGCTTCAGCATCGGGGATGCCATGCTGATTCTCTGCGGGGAAAAGCTCGGGCGCGGCGAGACGGAGGAGGCCTATGAGATGGCGCGGCGCATCCTGAAAATCGCCGTGATCCTCGGGCTCGTCATGGGCGGCGCGCTCATCGCCGCCTCGCGGGTGTTCGTAAAGTTATTCAATTTCACGGAGCTTGGAGAGCACTACGCGGCGCTGATTCTGCTCGTCTACGGCGCGACGCTGTTCGTCAAGATTCACAACGCGGTCATCATCACGGGTGCGCTGCGGTCGGGCGGCGATACACGCGCGGGCCTGTTCATCGACACGGGCACCGTGTGGTGCATCGGCGTGCCGCTTGCGTTCCTCGGCGCGCTCGCGCTCGGCATCCCCATCTGGGCGGTCGTGCTCATGGTGCAGACGGAGGAGGTCGTGAAGATCTTCTTCACAAGGTGGCGTTTCCGCAAAAAAATCTGGGTGCGAGACCTCGTAGACAATTTGTGATAAAATACTTCCGGATTTGGAACTCTTAGGGTATATGGGGTAAGTCAAATGGCGGAATTCATTGCATCCATCTACGACGACGCGCCGTTGATGCCGGTCGACATCATCACGCGCATCGTGCTGGCCGTCATCCTCGGCGGCATCATCGGGCTCGAGCGCGGCATGCGCAACCATCCGGCCGGCCTGCGCACGCACATCCTGCTTTGTCTCGGCGCCTGTCTCGCGATGCTCATCAACGAGTTCGCGTTCGACCAGGTCGGCATGAGCGGCATGGATCCCACGCGGCTCGGCGCAAACGTCATCTCGGGCATCGGCTTCCTCGGCGTCGGCTCGATCTTCATGTCCGGCAAGCATACGCTGCGCGGCATCACGACGGCGGCGGGCCTCTGGGCGGCCGGCATCATCGGCCTCGCGTGCGGCATCGGCTTCTACTTCGCGGCGATCCTCACGACGTTCTGCATCGTGGTCGTCGTCGCGCTCTTCCCGTACATCGAGGCGTTCTTCTTCCGTTATATGCGGCAAATCCGCCTGCACATCGAGACCGCGACGCTCGACGAGGAGAAGCGCGCGCTCGCCTGCATCGAGGCGGCCGGCAACGAAATCCGGCAAAAGACCCTCTCGTCCGTATCGGCGCGCGACGCGCGCGTCTCCGCATACTACACGATCAACCTGCGCCCCGGCATCGACGCCGACACCTTCGTCGAGGAAGTCGCGCGGCTGCCCGGCGTCGACGTGGTAGAGGTGCTGTAGGCGCTGGCTGCGCTGTCGGCGCGGCTGCTTTCGGCAGGGCCCGCATGACGCCTTCGTGCGGTCCGCGTGACGCCAGCGGTAGAGCAATCAATCAAGGGTGTGGACAAATTTAGCTTATTTGTGTGCCGATTTCCCTCTTGCAGGTCCGATTTTCACACAAATAAGCGATTTTTGTCCATGATTGCAGTCATTCTGCAAAGATTTCCACACAAATAACGATTTTTTGTCCAAATGAGCCGAGCCATTCGGAATGCGGGGCTTCTTTCGTTGCTGTGCGCAAGACAGCGCAATCGCAATAGGCGCCGCAAGGAGCATCGCAAGGAGGGCCGCCGCAACTGTCACGACCATCACACAGGGATCCCGATTTAGGAAAATTTAAGAAGTTATTTCCAGAAAAAGGGTTGACATTATATGGAAATAACTATATGATATGGAAAAGACAGGGCGTACGGACGCGGATATGCCGCCCGATGCGCCCCAGTCAATAACCAAAAGCCACAGCAGGAGCAGCATGGAGGAGACGGCGATGAAGCGGATGGCGCTTTGCATCATGGATACGGACAAAGGGTACGCGCAGGCGTTTGCGCACGTCGTGGCCGTGGACCACCCGGGCTATGCGGTGGCGCTGCGCGAAGGGTGCGCGGACTGCCCGCGGGCCTGCGATGTGTGCCTGTGTGTGTCTGCGACCGGCGTCGACGGCGCTGCCTGCGACCGTTGCATCCCGCTCACGGACGAGCGGAAATGCGCCGGCGTGTCCGCGGTGCTCGCGGAGGCCCGCCGGTTCGTCGCCGAAAAACGGCTCGAAAAGCGCGAAAACGAACAAGGGACCGGTTCCCCGCTCGCTTTCGCGGGCGAGGTCGACGGCTTGGTCTGCGTGTACGCGAAGGCCGGCGGCGTCGGGGCGAGCGTGACCGCGCTCGGCATCGCGCGCGAGCTCACACGGTATCGCGGGCGGCGCGCGCTCTATCTGTGCGTGACGGAGACGGAAGCGCAGACATTGGCGCCGAGCGGCGGCGCGGCGATGCGGGCGGAGGCGTTTCTCTACCATTATCTGCGCCTGCGTTCGGACAAGCCGGCGGCAGCGGCCGTCGACGCCGACATCGTTGCGCTGGCCCGCGCGGCGGCGCCCGCCGACGGCTACGGCCTGCACCGGCTCGCGCCCGACGCGGACGCAAACAGCCTGTCCGCATTGGGCGCGCCGGCGCTGCTCGCCGCCATCGCCGATTTCAAACGGGCCCTCGCGCTCGACATGGTCGTCATCGACTTTGGGACGCGGCGGCGCTTTCTGCGGGAATTTCTCGACGGCGCGGACCCCGCGCTCGTGGAAGTCCGCCCCGAGCGCCCCGCAGGCGGAGGGATGCCGGCCGCGCAAACCGACGACGGCACGCTCCTCTTCGTGAACCCCGTCTGCCACGAGGACATCCGCTGCGCCGGCGGCCGCACGGAAGTCGGCCTCGCAAACGCTTTCGGCCTCGCGGTCAAACAGTGCTGCGACCGCATCCTCGGCGAGACCCCGCAAGAGGAGGACAGCACCGTGCCCTGATGACAACCGGAGGCGGAAGCAAAAGAAATAGCCGCCTCACAAGGTAAGACAGCTAATTCTCACAGTTAACTATACTTTGAGGGATTCAGCTGCCTAACCACCACAGGCGAGCCGCTCCTCATCACCATTATAGCAAAGGAAAACCCAATGTCAACAGCAATTTCAAAAACCGCAAAAAATCTCAAAACGCAAGGTGCCATCGAGCAGATCGAGTGCGCGCTCACCAAGCAGGTGCGCGAAATCGTGCGCACGGCGGCCCACGAAGTGACCGACGCGGAAGTCATGGACTTCATCAGCCATCGGGTGCTCGAAACGGAGGCACTTTCCGTCAAGGACAAGATCGCCGTGGCCGACACGGTCTTCGCGCGGACGCGTTGCGAGCTCTCGGTCATCCAGCCGCTCGCGGACGACCCCGCTGTCACGGAGATCATGGTGAACGGCAAGGACTGCGTCTTCGTCGAGCGCGCGGGCAAGCTGTTCCGTGCGGACGTGCATTTCGAAAGCACGGAGGAGCTCGAAGACGTGATCCGCCGCATCGCCGCGAAGGTGCACCGCGAGGTCAACGAGCTGTCCCCGATCTTGGACGCGCGTCTGCTCGACGGCTCGCGTATCAACGCCGTATACAAAAACGTCGCGCTCGGCGGCCCCGCCCTGACCATCCGGCGGTTTCCCGAGACGCGCATCACGATGGACAAACTCATCGCCTACGGGTCCATCACGGAAGAGGTGGCAGCCTTCCTGACCGGCCTTGTCCGCGCCGCCTACAACATCTTTGTAAGCGGCGGGACAAGCTCGGGGAAGACCACCTTCCTCAACGCGCTCTCAAACTTCATCCCGAAGGACGAGCGCATCGTCACCATAGAAGACACGGCCGAGCTGCAGATCATGGGCATCGGCAACCTCGTGCGCCTCGAATGCCGCGGGCAAAACGCGCAGGGCAAGGGCGCGGTCACGATGAAAGACCTGATCAAATCGTCGCTGCGCATGAGACCCAACCGCATCATCGTCGGCGAGGTCCGCGGCGAAGAGGTCATCGACATGATCCAGGCCATGAACACGGGCCACGACGGCTCGCTTTCCACCGGCCACGGGAACTCGCCGCGGGGCATGCTCTACCGCCTCGAGGCGATGTTCCTGCAGGCCGCCGATTTCCCGATCGAAGCCATCCGGCGTCAGATTGCGGAGGGCATCGACATCATGGTGCATCTCGGGCGGCTGCCCGGCGGCGCGCGCACCCTGCTCGAAGTCGCCGAGGTCACGGGCATCGAAAACGGCGAGGTCGGCCTGCGGACATTGTACGCGTGGGAGCCGGGGCGCGGCCTCGTGAAAAAATCGGAACTGCAAAACAGGGAGAAACTCCTGTTGAAAAACATGGAGGTCAGCGATGGCGATTGATTATGGAAAAAAACAAAGGCTCACCTATTTCGCGGTGTTCGCATGCGGCGCGGTCGTGCTCGGCTTCCTCTTTTTCAATAATGCCGTTGCCTGTGCCATCCTCTTCGCCGGTGCGTTCCCGTTTGAGCGGCACTACAAAAAGATGCTCGCGGAGCGGCGGCGCAAGCAGCTCTCGGTCGAGTTCAAGGACTTGTTGCTCTCGCTGTCCTCGTCGTTCCAGACCGGCCGGCATATGGGCGAGGCGATCCGTGAAGCGCGCGAAAACCTGCTGCTCATCTATCGCGAGGACGCGCCGATCAACGTCGAAGTCGCGCAGATGGTGCGACGCATCGAGCAGGGCGGCGAGAGCGAGCGGGATGTGTTGTTCGATTTCGCGACCCGCAGCGGCAGCGAGGACGCGCGCAATTTCGCGGACGTCTACTACACCTGCCTGACGACGGGCGGAGACATCGTGAAGGTCGTCAACCGCACGGCCGAAGTGCTCATCGAGAAGATGGCAATCCGCCGCGAAATCGAGATGCTGATGGCCCAAAAACAGTACGAAGCGAAGCTGCTCGCGGGCATCCCGCTGCTGATCCTCGCGTATTTGCGGTTCAGCTCTCCGGACTACATCGCGTGCCTGTACGACACGGTCTTCGGCACGATGCTCATGGCCGGCGCGCTGGCCGCGCTCGCGGCGTCGGTTCTCTGGAGCAGCAAGATCATGGAGATCGAGGTGTGAAGATGAAGCAATTGTTTTCCAATATCATGGACGCCCTCACCGGCAGCGAATCGCGGATGCGCGAGATGTACCGCGCGGCGTTTGCCGACCAGGGCGCGGACGCGCTCATCGCGAAGGTGAAAAAACAAAACAAGACGATCGTGCTCGCGCTCGCGCTCGTCCTGCTGCTCATCGTCGCGCTGTGGGCGTCGGAGGCGCTTTCGGGCGAAGAGCCGGCGCTCGATCTCGCGCGCGAGGAGCCGGGCGGGCGCACAAAGGCGGTCTCGGCCGAGGCGTACGCCACGTACGAGGGCGCGGAAGTGACGGAAGACGTCACGCTCACGGTGCGGCCGCGCGCGATGGACGAGGACGAGTCCTTTGAACGCATCGAGGAATTGAAGCGCCGTCTGCCGCGGGAGATTCTCGGCGAGAACACATCGGCGGATTGTATTTGGGCCGACCTGACCCTGCCGCGCTACGACGCGAAGAGCGGCGCGGACATCGCGTGGCGCACCGACGACGCGCAGCGGATCTCGGCGGACGGGATCGTGGATCCTCTGCGAAACAACGCGGATGCGGACGGCGATCCCGTCATTTTGACCGCGGAGATGCGGATCGGCGCGGTCTCGGATACGCTGCCCATCGCGCTCGTGCCCGGGCCGCCGCCCGAAGACTTCGATTTCTCGGGGGCGCTGCGCGCCCATATCCGCGCGATCGCAAGCGCCGCGTCCGATTCGGACGAAGGGCCGGCTGTGGTCCTTTCGGGCTCGGGCGCGGGTGCCGGTGAAGACCCGGACGCGGATGCTCCGGACGGCCTCTCCATCGAATGGCGCGCGCCCGCGCAAAAGGGGCACCTCGCGGAGATGCTTGTGATCGTGGTCGCCTTGGCCATCTGCGTCCACGCGCGTTTCAAGTCGATCGAGAAAAAGATCGCGGAGGCGCACCGGCAGATCGAGCGCGACTTTCCGGATTTCATCGGAAAGCTCGGCCTGCTGCTCGGCGCGGGCCTCGTCATCACGAGCGCCATCGACCGCATTACGGAGGATTACATCGCATACAGACGGGACGGCGGCAAGCGGCAGCTCTATGAAGAGCTCGTCGCCATGCGCGAGCGCATCCGCGCCGGCAACACGCCGCTCGTCCATGAATTTTCGGATATTGCGCGTAGGAGCGGGCTCAGGGAGGTGATGAGATTCAGCTCGGTCCTCGCCGACAATATTGATAAGGGAAGC
>JAISTF010000163.1 GCA_031272745.1 Eubacteriales Family XIII. Incertae Sedis bacterium | reverse complement strand
ACGATCTGCACGCCGGCCTCGCGGGCCGCCGCCGCCATCGACGCGCAGACGCGGTCGAGCAGGGCGACGGGCAAGCCGGCCTCGAGCACGAACCCGCAGGTCAGCCAGCGCGGCGTCGCACCGCTCATCAGCACGTCGTTCACGGTCCCGCAGACCGCGAGCTTGCCGATATCCCCGCCCGGAAACACCAGCGGCCGCACCACAAACGTGTCCGTGGAGATGGCGATCCTTTCCGTGCCTTCGCGGGCACCGGGGATCCCGACCGTCGCCGCGTCCTCGAGCCGTGCCAACACCTCGTTCGCGAAATGCTTCGCAAACACCTTTTGCATCAATTCCCGGGAATCCGCCCCGCCGCTGCCGTGCGCGAGGGTGATCACTTCTGCTCCAACACTCATAATGGCGTAGTATAGCACGAACGCGCCAACTACGCCATTATTGGAAAACCCCGCGCGGCTATGCGCAGCTACGCCAGGTTCTGTTTCCGGTTCAGCATCGCGCGGGTGAAGAACCAGTAGGCCACGCCGAACGCCACGTTGATGACGAGGGTGATCAAGAGGATCGCCGTCACGGAGCTGATGTCGGCCGGCGAGAAGGCGAGATTCCCGTCGGCGAAGGCGAGCGGCGCGTCCGCGCCGTCCGCGACGGCCACGTCGAACGTCGAGCCCGGCCCGCCGAGCGGCACCGCTCCGCCGATCTCGACCGGCCCGACCGCGCCCCAGTTGGAAAGCCCGATCACCAGCAGCACGGCGCCCATCACGATCTGCGTGATCGCGTAGAGGATGATGTACGCGAGGAAGCTGCCGCCGACGCGGTGGTTTTTCAGCAGCACCGGCCCCCACGACATCGCCGCGAAGAGCATGAGCGATCCCGTCGCCGAACCGACGATGACGAGGACGATTACCGTCGCGGTCCAACCGCCGATCGGCACGCCTTCGGCTGCAAATTTCCGCAGCTCCCCGAAAATATCGGAAACCCCGCCGGTGTTCGCCATCATCAGGAAGATGCTCAACACCACGAGCACGCCGGACACGATGTTCCACACGGTCGCCACGATGACCTTCGCGCCAAGGTGCTGCTCCCGCGTCGCGGGCAACGTCAGCGTCAGATAGCCGAGGTCGCCATTCATGCTCCGCCAAAACCGCAGCAGGATGAACACAAACGTCACGACGACGACCGCGACGATGGCCGCGAAGTACAGCACGATCAGCGCGCCCGACAGCACGGCGAGCGCCACCGGCACGTCGTCCGAGGCGAAGCTGTTGTTGTGTGACGCGAGCGTGATGGGGTTGAACAGCGCGTTGAGCACCATGATGACCACGAAGGCCGCGTAGATCCAGAAAAACGTGCGCGCCGTCGCTTTGAATTCGTATTTGATCAGTTTGCTTAGCATTTGAACACCTCCCGAAAAACTTCATCCACGCTCTTGCCCGTCTGCTCCCGCAACTCGTCCGTGGACTGGTGCCGCACGACGCGCCCCCAGTTCAGGAACAGCACGTCGTCGAGAATCCGCTCGATGTCGTAGATCAGATGCGTGCTGATGAGCACCGTGCCGTCCTCGTTGTAGTTGCGCAGGATCGTCGACAGGATGTAGTCGCGCGCCGCGGGGTCCACGCCGCCGATCGGCTCGTCCAACAGATAGAGTTTCGCCTTGCGGCTCATCACGAAGCAGAGCTGCGCCTTCTCCTTCGTCCCCTTGCTGAGATTTTTGAATAACAATTGCTGCGCGACGCCGAGCTGCGCGAGCATCTCGTTCGCCTTCATGACGTCGAAGTCCTCATAGAAATCCGCAAACATCTCGACGCAGTCGCCGACCTTCATGCGCTCGTCGAAGTACACGCGGTCCGGCAGGTAGCTCACGATCTTCTTCGTCTCCACGCCCGGCGCCATGCCGTCCACGAGGATTTCGCCGGCCGTCGGCGCGAGCAGGTCGCACGCGAGCTTGATGAGCGTCGTCTTGCCGCTGCCGTTCGGCCCGAGCAGCCCGACGATGCGCCCCGCTTCGAGCGCGAAGCTCGCCTCGTTCAGCGCCGCCACCTGCGCGTAATGCTTCGACAGCCCTTTCGCTTCCAATATCGCCGTCATCTACGCCACCTCCTTTGCCAACAACGCCATCGCCTCGCCGGCCTCGATGCCGAGCGCCGCCATGCCTTCGAGGAAGGCCGCGATGTGCTCCTTCGCCAAACTCTCCTTTAATGTTCCGATCATGTCTTTGTCCTCCGTGACCGTCCGGCCCGCCGTGCGGTGCGTCGCAAGTAGTCCCTGCGCTTCCAGCTCGGCGAGCGCCTTCTGCATCGTGTTGGGGTTGACCTCCGCCTCGAGCGCCAGCGTCCGCACGCTCGGCATGGCGCTGCCCGGCGGGTACGCGCCCGACAGGATCCCGCGCTGGATCTGCTCCACGAGCTGCGCGTAGATCGGCCGGTCGCCTCTGAATACCCATTCCATACAGCCTTCGCTCCTTTCCTTTCGCCCCGCCGCCTGCGCCGCGCGGCATCCGTGTGTATTATTGTATTAAGCGCTTAATACAATAATACACCTCTTTCGACGCTTGTCAACCCTTTTTTTGAAAAAAATTTCGGGCACGTTGCGCCGTGCCCGAATCGTTGAGTTTTCTTGTATTTTTGAATAACCTGACGCTTGCGTTGCCTTGCCTACCGCACCGCGGCAGTATCAGCCTCCGAAGAGGCCGAGGAGCGGTTGGGCGGCGGTCGCAGCGGCTGTCACCGAGGCCGCGTCCGCGCCGTAGTGCTGCACCATGCCGACAATCAGATAACCGACGGCCGCGACGGCGGCGCCGAGGAAGCCGAAGGGCATCTGCGTCAGCGCGTGGCGAAAATTGTTGCAGCCGGTGGCCGCGCTCGTCAGGATCGTCGCGTCAGAGTAGAAGCAGATGTGGCTGCCGAGCACGCCGGCCGAGATGACGGCGGCGACGCAGACGGCCGTGTCGACGCCGAGCTCCATCGAGAGCGGGATGACGATCGGGAGCGCGATGACGTACCTGCCCCAGTTCGTGCCCGTGATGAATTCGGTGATCGTCAGCACGCCGAAGATGATCAGCGGCGCGAGTGCGGGCGTCATGCCGTTCTTCGCGGATTCGATCACGAAAGCCGTGAACCCGATCTGGTCATTGACCGCCGCGAACAGGAAGGTCAGCACCATCATGAGCAGCGGCATGAGCATGTTCTTCAGGCCGACGAGCGTCATGTCCCAGAAGTCGTCCGCGCTCATCACGTTTTGCGCAAGGTAGAAGACGAAGATGAAGACCATCGTGACGAGCACGCCGATCTGCATGTCGAAGTCGTCGAACATCGGCAGCGGCGCCGTGATGACGACCACGCCGACGAGCACGATGATCGGCAGCGCGAAGTTGCGGATCTTCGCATTGGCGGGAGTCTCGAGCGTCTGCCCCGCCTTGATGTCGATCTTCTCGGAATCCGGCGGCGCGAGCGGCCCGCCGAGCCGGACGCGTTCCTCGGCTTTTCGCATCGGCCCGATGATCGGGACGATGCCGATGATGACGAGCGGCACGAGGATGGTCGCCGCAATCGCGTAGAACGAATAGGGAATCGTCTGGATGAAATACGCCGTGCCCTGCCCCTCGGGCGCCCAGCCGTTTGTCTCCAAAAGCTGGCCGCAGAAGACGGACCACGTCGAGACGGGGATGAGCACGCAGACGGGCGCGGCCGTCGAGTCGACGATGTAGGCGAGGAATTCGCGCGGCACCCGATGCTTGTCGGACGCGGCCGCCATCGAGGAGCCGACCGTCAGGCAGTTGAGGTAGTCGTCGATGAAGATGACGACGCCGAGCACCCACGTCCACAGCAGCGTGCTCTTCCGCGAATGCGCCTTCTTGCTGACCCATTCGCCGAACGCCGCCGCGCCGCCGCTCTTCTCGATGAGCGCGATGATGGAGCCCATGAGGCCGCACACGAAAAACAGCCAGACCATGTCTTCGCTCGCGATCGTGTCATACAGGCCGACGGAGAAATTGTTCAGCACGTCGACCAAGTCCGGCGTGTTCCCCGGGCCCGTCGCGGGCGCGATCATGAGGAAGCCCATGATGGACGCGAGCGCGAGCGCTTCGAGGATGCGTTTCGTGATGAAGATGTAGACGATGAGGAAGAGCGCGGGGATCAGCGAGAACAGGCCGAAGCCCTCTTCCGCGTTGTACGTGTCCTCGGGGATGACGGTCGCGAGCGCAAACGATGCGACCACGACGATGATGACCGCGAGCAGCGACCGCCGCGCGTTGAAGGTGCGCACCTCCTCCTGTAACTTCTTGACGGGCATGTTCCTCTCCTTTCCAACAACCGACGGCCTATGCACTGCCGTTTTCAAAATATTGCGAATAATATTACAGAGAGGATTGTACCATATTTTTGCCCTTTGTTAAGAATAATTCAGGCCATTTTGGGCAGAAAAGCGGGCTCTCCGGCCGTGGCCGATCAAAAAGAGAGGAAGCGCGGCGTCAGGGGTGCTGAATGAGCCGTGCTTCCTCATGCGATAAGAATTGTGGAGGATAGGCGTATCTTAGGGGGGGTACAGAGCCTGTCCTCCGATCGGGGTGCGCACCTATCCCGATTTGCGAAGCAAATCGCGGAAGATGCCATGCGAGGAGCACAGCGCTTTAGCGCGTGGCGCTCCACCGCGGTAAGTGAGATCCCCTCTGCCGTTACTTTATCGCTCCATTAGGATACGCCCAAAACGCCCTCCTGCGCAACTGCCCGAAAGTACAGGTTTTCAAAAAAACGCACCCTGTCCTTTCGGACAGGGACGCTGGAATTGCAAGGGCTGGAGCCGACAGGGCATCACGCGTCCTGCCGCTGGGCTACGAAGAGGGCGACGAGCTCGGCGCGGTTGCGGCATTCGGTTTTCTTCAGCAGGGACGCGACGTGAAATTTGAACGCCAACGACCCAAGGAGGCCGGCGGCGCAGATGCCGCCGTAGACGGACGCCGGAGCCACGCCGGCGACCCGCGCCTCCGCCAAAACCAAACCATAGGCTGCGAACAGCGCAAACGTCCCGAGCAAAAAATAGACGAGCGTCCCCAATATGTGCTTCGCTCCCATGTCACCCCTTCCCTTCATTTCGCAACCCCAGCAACCCCAACAAACCAATAACACCGCGACGCCTCCTGCGCAAAAAGGGGTGACTCAAATAGAAGCCACCCCCTGACTTTGCAAAACAGCAACGCTATGCTATTTGTTATTCAATCATCCACGCAGCGCTATTTCGACGCCGTCGCTTTGACCAATTCCTTGTGCGGGAGCTTGCTCAGCTCGACCGCCTTTTTGAAGTTCACCTTCAGCGCCTTCGCGAGGCGCTCGCCGTAATCCTTGTGCGCGAGGTAGCAGTGCGCGACGTGGCGCAGCTTGATGTTGTCCGGCACGCCGTCCATCGCGCGCGCCGTGTTGTCGCAGAGCACCTGGCGCTGCTTCGGCGTCATGAGCTTGTAGAGCGCGCCCGGCTGGTAGTAGGTGTCGTCCGTCGGGTCCTGCTTCGGGTCGTAGGCGGCCAGCGCCCCCTGCAGGTCGAGCGCGGGGTCGGCGTAGGACGGCTGCTCCACCCATTCGCCGAACGAGTTCGGCGTGTGCGGAATCGTCCCGCCGTAGTTGCCGTCGACGCGCATCTGCCCGTCGCGGTGGTACGCGTGCGCCTCGGCGTGCTTCGGCGAATTGACCGGAATCATCGCGTGGTTCACGCCGAGCCGGTAGCGGTGCGCGTCGCCGTACGAAAACAGCCGCGCCTGCAGCAGCTTGTCCGGCGAGTAGCCGAGTCCCGGCACGATCGACGCGGGGTTGAACGCCGCCTGCTCGACTTCCGCGAAATAATTCTCGGGGTTGCGGTTGAGCTCGAGCATGCCGACCTCGATGAGCGGGAAGTCCTTGTGGCTCCACGTCTTCGTGATGTCGAACGGATTCTCCTTGTAATTGTTCGCCTGCTCGACCGTCATCACTTGGATATAGAATTTCCACTTCGGATAGTCGCCGTTTTCAATTGAATAATACAAATCGCGCTGATGGCTCTCGCGATCCTTGCCGATGATGGCCGCCGCCTGTTCGTCGGTCAGGTTCTTGATGCCCTGCTGCGTGACGAGATGGTATTTGACCCAGACGCGCTCGCCCTTCTTGTTGATCATCGAATACGTGTGGCTGCCGAAGCCGTGCATATGCCGGTAGCTCGCGGGGATGCCGCGGTCGCTCATCGTAATCGTGACCTGGTGCAGCGCCTCGGGCAGCAGCGTCCAGAAATCCCAGTTGTTTGTCGCCGAGTGCATGTTCGTGCGCGGGTGGCGCTTGACGACGTGGTTGAGATCCGGAAACTGCAGGCCGTCCCGCAGGAAGAACACGGGGGTGTTGTTGCCGACGAGGTCCCAGTTGCCGTCCTCCGTGTAAAACTTCATCGCGAATCCGCGGATGTCACGCTCCGCGTCCGCCGCGCCGCGCTCGCCCGCGACCGTCGAAAACCGCACGAACACATCCGTCTTCGTGCCCTTTTGGAAGACCTTCGCCTTCGTGTACATCGAGATGTCCTTCGTCACCTTGAACGTGCCGTAGGCACCCGACCCCTTCGCGTGCATACGCCGCTCCGGAATCACCTCGCGGTCAAAATGCGCGAGCTTCTCGATGAACCACGGGTTTTGCAGCGTCATCGGCCCGCGCTCCCCCGCCGTCAGCGAATCGGTGTTGTTTGCGACCGGCGCGCCGAACTCCGTCGTCAGTTTTTTCGTAGCCATGAAAACTTACCCCTTTCCTTACTACACATCCGCAAAACCTTTTGCGAAACTAAGTTCAAGTTGCTTCTATGTTTCCATTGTACCGCGTTTGCGGGAAATAGCAAGGGGGAGTTTTTTGGAATGGCGTCATCGCTTCCAATAACAAAGCCTCCCCGCATTCGTTGGCTGTCGAAATGCGGGGAGGCTTTTCTGCATAGTGCGGTCCTACTTGTTCAGCAGCGAGGCGACGTTGAGCTTCAGCAGCACGTTTGCCACCGCCGCCGCGGTCTTCTGCGCCGTCGGCAGC
>JAISTF010000094.1 GCA_031272745.1 Eubacteriales Family XIII. Incertae Sedis bacterium | reverse complement strand
CCCGTAGCACTCGTTGTCGTCATCGTCGTCGCGCTCCTTGTCGCGGGCTTCTTCCTCGTCCGCCAGTACCTCGCTGGCGAGTACGACGCGTACGACCCGTCGACCGCGATCCTTTCCGCCGCGCCCGTGGAAGTCGCGGGGCAGAACGTCCTGCCGCAGTCGGCCGACGTCCGTGTGCCCGTCTTCGGCGGCCGGCTCTACAAAGAGGCTTCCTATGTTTTTTGGGGTTCGTACGACGAGGACGAAGAAGATGAAGACGGCTGGTCATGGCAAATCGTCTCTTCGGACTGCGCCGAGGGCGAGGGCTCCTTCGCGGGCCTTTTGTACCGCATCCTCTTTCCAGCCGTCACGAGCATCATTTCCAACGCGCTGCCGCCCGAACCAACCGACCTCGGCGAGCTCGGAGAAACGCCGTATACGGTAGCGGTGGATGCGGGCCCCGAAGCGCCGGCCGGCGTAGAGGTGGCCACGCGGCTGACGCTCAAAAAAAAGGACGGGGTCGTTTTTGAAAAACGCAGCGTCGAAGACGTGACAGCCGAAGGGTTGCTCGCGCTTGCGGAAGCGGGAGACTACCGCCTGACGTTGGAGACCGAGTGGAGTCAGGGCGGCGTCACCGGCACCACCGTCTATGCCTGCGACTTCTCGCTCGTCTACCCGCCGATGGCCTTCACGGCCGGCCGCACGGATTTGCAGCAGGGCGACATCTTCGCGATGCGCCTCGAAAACCTGTCCGACGGCCTGACGCCCGTCTCCGAGACGAAGCTCGGCTTCTCCGTCTGGACGCTGGAAGAGGACCCCGAGGCCGCGCCCGGCACGCGCACCTGGACCTGCGCCGTGCCCGTCGGCAACCACGTCTCCCCCGGCACCTACGCGGTCAGCGTCGCCATCGAAGGCACGGACGACGAGGCGATCCTCGGCGCGGTGCCCGCGTCCGTCGACGTGACCGTGAGCGAGTACAGCTTCGACCACCAAAACCTCATCATCGACACGAGCACCCCGTCCGTCGCGGCATCGCTCTCCCCCGAGTCGGGCGTCGAGTACGCAAAGAAAATCCCGCCGCTCATGCAGCAGTACGACGAGACGCAATACTGGCAGGGCCTTTTCCAACGGCCCGTCGAGGGCGGCTGGATCAGCACGAACTTCGGCGAGATCCGCATCACGAACGGCGACGCTTCGACCGTGCGCAGCCACTACGGCATGGACTTCGCGGTCGCGGAGGGCGTGCCCGTCCACGCCGGCAACGCCGGCCGCGTCGTGCTCGCCGAGATGCTGCTCCGCACGGGCGGCACCGTCGTCATCGAACACGGCGGCGGCCTCAAATCCTACTACTTCCATATGAGCCGCGTCGACGCGACCGAAGGCGAGATGGTCGCGCTCGGCGACCAGATCGGGCTCGTGGGATCGACCGGTTATTCCACAGGCCCCCACTTGCATTATGAGATGCGCATCGGCGACCAGGCCATAGACCCGGCAAGGTTATTCGAAAAAAACGCGGGGCTGTTCAGCGCGGAGCCGTAGACCGCTCCCGCACCTGCGCCACGACGTCGCCGACCGTGAAATCCTTGTGGTCTTCGGCGCCGATCCACGAGAGCAGTTCCTCGCGCGCCCGGTTCATCGCTTCCGTCGCCCTCTGAAATTCCGCCGCCGTCTCGGGCGGAATGAATCTGCCGTCCGAAACGGCCTTGTGAAACGAAGCGACGTAGGCCGCGACGTTCAGCTCTTCCGCTTCCAAATTGGAAATCAAATCTTTGAGTATGATTTCATCCATGTCTCTATTGCTCCCCAATACACCATACCTGATTGCCCTTATGAGAAAAGTATACCTTGAAATTCGACCAACTACAAGGTGTGAAATACATTTTGTGGTTTGTTTATGCGCGCTTTTTCGCTTGATAAACTGGTATGAAAGAAAGGGTGTTGTGGAGATCGATTACAGGCAAATCGGACGGCGCATCGCGGGGCGGCGCGGCGTGCTCGCGCTGACGCAGGCGGAGCTGGCGGAGCGCGCGGATATGAGCGCCACCTACGCGGGGAACGTGGAACGCGGGGCGAAATGCAGCATCGAGACGCTGATGAAGCTCTGCGCCGCGCTCGAGGTCACGCCGGACTATTTGCTGCTGGGCGTCGACAAGCAGTACGATGCCGATTTGCTCGAAGAACTCCGCGACCTCGTCGGCCGCTGCGACCCGAAGATGAAAAACCTGATTGCCTCGTTTGTCCGCTGGTGCGCGGACCAGAAAGTCTGACGCGCCCGGGGCCGTCAGGCCGGCTCCACGAACGCCGCGTAGATCGCGCGGATCGCGGCCTCGAAATCCTTCGTCTCGACGCCGACGATGATGTTCATTTCGCTCGAACCCTGGTCGATCATGCGGATGTTCACGCCCGCCTCGTAGAGCGCGCCGAACAGCCGTGCCGCTACGCCCGGCACCTTCGCCATGCCCGTGCCGACCGTCGCGATGAGCGACATTTTTTCGAAGACTTCGATGCTGTCCGCGCCCGTCTTCCGCTCGAGGTCCTCGATGAGGTCGCCGAGCTTGTCCCCGAGGAATTTGTCCGCGATGACGACCGAGACCGTGTCGACGCCCGACGGGATGTGCTCGATCGGAATGTCGTAGTCCTCGAGGATCGACAGCACGCGTTTGATGAACCCCGTCTCGTTGCTCATCATATTTTTGTATATGGCAATAACGGTGAAGTCGCGGTTGCCGGCAATGCCCGTGATCACACCGCCGCTGCCGCTGTCGGTCTCCGTTGCGCTGATGATCGTGCCGGGATCCTGCGGGATGTTCGTGTTGCGGATGTTGATGGGGATGCCCGCGAGGCGCGCCGGATAGATCGCGTTCTCGTGGAGCACGGAAGCGCCCATATACGACAACTCGCGCAGCTCCTTGTAGCTGATGCGGCTGATGGCCTTCGGGTTTTCGACGATGCGCGGGTCCGCCATGAGGAAGCCCGACACGTCCGTCCAGTTTTCGTAGACGTCGGCCCCCGCCGCGCGCGCCACGAGGGCGCCCGTGATGTCGCTGCCGCCGCGCGTGAACGTCTTGATCCCGCCGTCCGGCAATGTGCCGTAGAAGCCGGGGATGACCGCGCGCTCATGGTGCGACAGCGCTTCGCCGAGCGCCGCGTTGGTCTCCTCGTAGAGGAATTTCCCTTTGTCGTTGAAGAGGACGAGGCCCGCCGCGTCCACAAAGTCGTAACCGAGGAAAGCCGCGATGAGCTTGGCCGAGAGGTATTCCCCGCGGCTCGCGAGGTAGTCCGCGCTCGCGCCTTTCCCGAGATTCTCTTCGATGACCTCGAACTCGCCGGCGATGCCGACGGAGACGCCGAGGTCGGCTTCGAGGCCGAGGAAGCGCTCCTTGATGACCTGCAACAGCTGCTCGTAAGGCGCGTTGTGCTCCGCGTGCGAGCGCAACAGGTAGAGCATGTCCGTGATCTTGTTGTCGCCGTCGAAGCGCTTGCCCGGCGCGGACACGACGATGTAGCGCCGGTCGGGGTTGTACTCCACGATCGAACGGATCTTCCGCACCTGCAGCCCGTCCGCCGCCGACGAGCCCCCGAATTTACACGCTACCAGTCCCAAAGTTTCATCCTTTCGCCACGCGCGCCAGCGCCTCGGCCCTGTCCGTGCGCTCCCACGGCAGGTCCAGCTCCGGCCGCCCGAAATGCCCGTACGCCGCCGTCTGCCGGAAGATCGGCCGCCGCAGCCCGAGGTCGCGGATGATCGCGCCCGGCCGGAAGTCGAACACCTCACGCAGCACGTCCGACAGCCTCTCGTCCGTGACCGTCCCCGTGCCGAACGTGTCCACCAAAATGCTCATCGGCTCCGCGACGCCGATCGCGTACGACAGCTCGATCTCGCAGCGCTCCGCGAGGCCCGCCGCGACGATGTTCTTCGCCGCCCACCGCGCCGCGTACGCCGCCGAGCGGTCGACCTTCGTCGGATCCTTGCCCGAAAACGCGCCGCCGCCGTGCTTCGCGTAACCGCCGTATGTGTCGACGATGATCTTGCGCCCCGTCAGCCCCGTATCGCCGTTCGGCCCGCCGATGACAAACCGCCCCGTCGGGTTCACGAAATATTTCGTGTCCTTCGACAGCAGCCCCTCGGGGATCGTCGGCTTCACGATTTTCTCGATGACGTCCTGCCGGATCTGCTCCTGCGTCGCTTCCGGGTCGTGCTGCGTCGAGATGAGCACCCCCGTCACGGCGACCGGCTTCAGCCCGTCGTACTGCACCGTCACCTGCGACTTGCCGTCCGGCCGCAGGTAGGGGATCGCCCCCGACTTGCGCTCCGCCGCGAGCTTCTTCGCGAGGTTGTGCGCGAGCGTGATCGGCAACGGCATCAGTTCCGGCGTCTCCTTGCAGGCAAACCCGAACATGATGCCCTGGTCCCCCGCGCCCGTCGCTTCCACGTCGTCGAACGCCTCCGTGCCTTCCTTGTGTTCGAGCGCCTCGTTGACGCCCATCGCGATGTCCGCGCTCTGCTCGTGGATCGCGTTGAGCACCGCGCACGCCTTCGCGTCGAATCCATAATCGCTCTTTGTGTACCCGATGTCCGTCACCACGTTCCGGATCAGCCCCGGGATATCGACGTACCCCTCGCTCGTCACCTCGCCCGCGACCATCACGACGCCCGTCGTCGTCACCGACTCGACCGCCACATGGCTGTTCGGGTCCTGTTCGAGCAGCGCGTCAAGAATCGCGTCTGACACCTGATCGCAAAGTTTGTCCGGATGTCCTTCCGTCACCGATTCCGAAGTAAAAAATCTCGCCATTCCTAAAACTCCTTTTTCAATAACCTAATGCAGCCCGCATCGCTGTGCACAAACACTTAGTATACCACAAGCCGTACAAATGCGCCCGTGTTGCGTGCGTCCGCCAGCCACCCCCCAAGGTCAATCCAATAATGGTCGTTGTTGTCGAGCAGCCGCATCCGCAACCCGCCGCTGCCGTCGCTCCCATCGCTCGGTGTACCGCCACCATGCGAGTCTTGTAGGGGCGGCTTGTAGCCGCCCGCCGCGGCATCATCCCAAGCAACCCCCGTCACCGTCACCCAATGCCAATCGTCGAGCACCGCCGGCGGCCTCTCCCCGTCGCGCGCGCATTCGACGCAGACCGTCGGCACACCCTTCCCAAAGAAGGCCGAAAAATGGACGAACCCGCGCCCAAGATTCAAAAACGCCGCCGGCAGATCCCGCGCGAGCGACTCCGCCAGGAAGCCGCGCACCGCCTCTTCCGCCGCCCGCCCGTCCGCGCCCTTCGGCACGTCCAACCGCTCGGTTCGGTACGGCAGCCCCAGCCCGCGGAGCACCTCGTCGAGCCCCCGCGCAAACGAAGGCGCCATGCACCCGAACTCCTCCATGCGCGGATGAACATGCGCCCGCACATCCCCCATGAACGCCAACATCCCGTCCTTATCCGTAGGAGCGCCATCCCGCGCCCGCAACAAATACGCGCAAATATTCGCCGCCGCCGTCGTGCTGCACGCCCCGCCGCCGTCCTTCTCAAACCAATACTGATTGCCCCCAAGCCAAACGCGCCCGCTCTCCGCGTCCCGCACCTCAAGCGCCCCCAAGTTTTTCAGCAACACCTCGCTCATACCCTTATTATAAAGGAAACGCGCACAGCTTGCAGGGGGGAGGATTGGAATCGAAAACCTTGATCAGACCGAATTGCTCTATGAGCGAAAGGTGCCGCTCACAATTTTTGCGCTGAGCTCACGATAGCGGCTCGGCGTTTGCGGAGTCCCCTGTCGCTCATCTCGTTTCGCCACGCTTTGTCATGGCTGATGGGAGGGGGCGGGTATAGTCTTTCGTCACTTGATCTATGAGGCTGGTCATTCTTCATTCCATCTTCCTTCCAGCCAATACGCTTGTACTTGCATTCCATCATATCATACTTCGCCAATTTGTCACAGCAGCTTCGCCAATTTGTCACAGTAGCTTCGCCAATCTGGCGAAGTAGAACCAATAATTATTTCTACTGCCGCTAACAGCCCGAAAAATAGCATACCGAGAGCGGGATCGACCGATGGAGCATATGGACTACGACGCATGGTAATTGAGCATATTACGAGCAAGTAAAATCTGCGGATGCTCTCGCTGCAAATCGTTGATTTTTCAATGTTGCCAAACGCCCCTCCGTGGAATTTGTCGACAAAAAGCAAGTTATAGGCAAGTA
>JAISTF010000087.1 GCA_031272745.1 Eubacteriales Family XIII. Incertae Sedis bacterium | reverse complement strand
AACTGCTGCGGGATTTGCGCGAGGCCGCGCGGACGGCCGCGAAGGAATACGCGGACGAACTCGGCCTGCCGGAGCCGCTGCTCGTGACGACCGTGAAACCGGAAGGCACGCTGTCGCTGCTGCCCGTCGTGTCCTCGGGCGTGCATTTCTCGCACGCGCCCTACTACGTGCGGCGCATCCGCATCTCCGCGCAGGACCCGCTCGTGCGCGTCTGCGAGGAACTCGGCTACCCCGTCTACCCCGAGGTCGGCCAAAGCAAAACGAACGCGACAGTCAAGGTCGTCGAATTCCCTGTGAAGGCGCCGGCCGGCCGCATCAAGGCGCAGGTGTCGGCCATCGAGCAGCTCGAAATCTACCGCATGTTCATGGAGCACTACGTCGACCACAACTGCTCCATCACGGTCCATGTCCGCGAAGGCGAATGGGCCGCTGTCGAGGACTGGGTGTGGGAGCACTGGGACGACGTCGTCGGCGTGACCTTCCTTTCCTTGGACGATTCGTTCTACGACCTGATGCCCTACGAGGAAATCACGCAGGAAGAATACGAGCAGCGGCGCGCGGCGATGAAGCCCTTCATCCCGTCGCTGATCTCCAAATACGAAAAGGAAGAGGTCGAGCTCGACGTGGGCTCAGACGGCTGCGAAAGCGGCGTCTGCCCCGTGCGGTAGGGGACGCAGCAGCGCGTCGACCTGCGCGTGCAATTCCGCAAGCGTTCCGTTGTTGTCAATAACGACATCCGCCCTTGCCCGTTTTTCGGCTTCGGGGAGCTGGGCCGCCATGCGGGCCCGAATGTCCCGCGGATTCGTGCCGTCGCGGGCGCACGCGCGTGCGAGGCGGGTTTCGTCGTCGGCCGCGATATGCCAGACCGCGTCGAAGCCGTGCCCCTGCGCCGGTCCGGCCTCAAACAGCAGCGGGATCGAATAGAACACCACGCCGTCAGCACCGGGCGCCGCCTCCGCCATCCGCGCAAAAACATCCGCGTGCCCAATCGCCTCCAGCCGCGCGCGCGCCCCGTCGTCCGCAAAGACCACCGCCGCGAGCGCCTTGCGATCCAGCACCAACGGACCGGCCGCCGCGCCGTCATCCACCGGCTCCCGCACAAAAACCCCGTCCCCGAACGCCTCGCGGATCCGCTCCAGCGCGGGCTGCCCCGGCGCCGTCGCCTCGCGCGCAAGCTCGTCCGCGTCGACGACCGTATAGCCCTTCGACCGCAGATATTCCGTCACCGCCGACTTCCCCGCGCCGATGCCTCCCGTGATCCCGATGCGTTTCACTTCAATTCGTACCAACTATTCCCCGTCTTGATCTCGACCACGAGCGGCACCCGCAGCGTCACCGCCTCCTCCATCTCTTCCTTCAGCACGGCCGCCGCCGCCGCTTCCTCGCCCTCCGGCACCTCGAGGATCAACTCATCGTGCACCTGCAAAATCATCCGCGCCGCCAACCCCTCCGCCAAAAGCCGCGCGTGCACGCGGTTCATCGCCACCTTGATGACGTCGGCCGCGCTGCCCTGCACGGGCGAATTCATCGCGAGCCGCTCGCCGAGCTGCCGCACGGGAAACTGCGACGCGCGGATCTCCGGAATGGCGCGCCGCCGCCCAAGGAGCGTCGTCGTATACCCGAGCGCCCGCGCATCCGCGACCTGCGCGTCGAGCCACGCCTTCACCTTCGCGTGCTTCTCGAAATATTCCTTGATGAACCGGTCCGCGTCCTTGCGCGACGTGGCGAGGCTATCCGAGAGCCCGAACCCGCTCATGCCGTAGATGATGCCGAAATTCACGGCCTTCGCCGCGCTGCGCTGCTCAAAGCTCACGGGTGCCCCCTCCGCGAGCCCGAACATCCGCGCCGCCGTCCGGCTGTGGATGTCCGCCCCGCTGCGGAAGTCCTCGATCAGCGCCGGGTCCTCCGAGAAATGCGCGAGCACCCGCAGCTCGATCTGCGAATAATCCGCGCCCATCAGCACATGGCCGGGCGAAGGCACGAACGCCTTGCGCAACGTGCGCCCCGGCTCCTGCCGCACGGGGATGTTTTGCAGGTTCGGGTCCGTGCAGGACAGCCGCCCCGTCGCCGCCACCGTCTGCCGCAAATGCGCCCGGATGCGCCCGTCCGCGCCCGCAAACCCCGGCAGCGCTTCGATGTACGTGCTTTTCAGCTTCGTCAGCGTCCGGTATTCGAGCACGAGCCCGATGACGGGATGCGCCCCGCGCAGCTTCTCCAGGACGTCCGCGTTTGTCGAATAGCCGCTCTTGGTTTTCTTGCCGCCCGGCAGCCCGATTTTTTCAAATAACACTTCCGCGAGCTGCTTCGGGGAATTGATGTTGAATTTTTCGCCCGAAAGCTCGTGGATCCCCGCCGTCAGCTCCTCGATCCGCGCCGTGATCGCCGAGTCGATCCCCTCGAGCGCCCCCGCGTCGAACGCGAAGCCCGCCGCTTCGACGTCCGAAAGCACGCCGGCCAGCGGCAGCTCGACGTCCTCGTACAAGGCCGTCAGGCCCTCGTCCTCCAGCTTCCCGCGCAAAACCGGAATCAGCGCCCGCACCGCGAGGCAGTACCGCAGCCCGTAGTCAGCCGGCCCGTCGCCAAGCAGACCGTGTGCGGGCGGGGCAAGCCCCCCCCCGACGGGCTCC
>JAISTF010000043.1 GCA_031272745.1 Eubacteriales Family XIII. Incertae Sedis bacterium | reverse complement strand
CCGTCACCAGACGATTTTCACCGGGTATTCTTTGATCCTGTCATCTGCCGTGACGATGGCGTAGTTTTCCGCCATCGCCGTAGCTACGAGGATTCGGTCGAACGGATCTCTGTGATGGTAAGGCAGTTTTTCGAGAATTTCCAGTACGTCGATTGAAACGGTTGATATCCCGAGACCGCCGGCGACAATATCTTCAAAAAAACTGCGCACACCGCCCTGATACGCAAGTTTCTCTATCGAAATCTTCACGGCAACTTCCCAGACAGAAGCGATGCTGGCATATTTCTTTTCTTTTGGGCGTTCCAGCAAGGCCTTCGCCTTTTTTGAAATGCGGGCATCGCCGTTCAGCTGCCACAACAAACAATGCGTGTCAAAGAGGTAGCCGTCACTCACCGTAAAATGCCGCCTCTACATCCGGTAACGGCGCGTCGAAATCCTCGGCGATCCACATCTTTCCCTGTTTGATGCCGAACGCCAACGTGCCCTCTTCTTTGCGCATCTCGTTCTCGATCGCGGTTTTCATCAAAGCTGACAAACTGACCCCCCGCCGTTTCGCGAACGCCTTGTATCGTCTTTCATCCGCGTCGCTTACCCGCGCCTGTATCACGCTCATCGCACCGTCCTCCTTGTTGTACAAATTGTACAACAAATTTCAAGGACTCGTCAAGTCCCAAATGATTTGGAAACAAGATTTTTTGCCGTACAGCGCCTTCAGTCGAACTGCACCTGCATGACCGGCGGCTGCTTTTTCGCCTTGCGGCCCTTCTTCCAACGCACCTCGCCGGGCGTGATGCAGTCCTTCACGGGGCAGACGTTGAGGCAGAGGTGGCAGCCGACGCATTTGTCCTTGTCGAGCTCGGGACGGCGGCGGCGTTCGTTCCATTCGATGGCCTGATGCGCACCGTCAAAGCAAGACACGTAGCAGCGGCCGCAGCCGACGCAGGTCTTGGTGTTGAAGGCGGGCAGGATCTGGAACGAGCGGTCGAGGTCCTCGGCGGGGATGATGTTGGGCAGCGCCTGCCCGATGAAATCGTCCAAGCGCCGGTAGCCGCGCTCGTCCATCCAGTGCGCGAGGCCGCTTGCCATATCGTCCACGATGCGGTAGCCGTACTGCATGATCGCCGTCGTGACCTGCACGTTGCGGCAGCCGAGCAGCAGAAATTCCAACGCGTCGCGCCACGTCTCGATGCCGCCGATGCCGGAGATCTCGATGCCCTTCCTGCGCAGCTCCGCGTCGGCGCAGAGGTTGGCGCAGAAGCGCAGCGCGATCGGCCGCACGGCCGCGCCCGAGTAGCCGGAGATCGACGACTTGCCGTCCACCACCGGCAGCGCGGTGAGGCTGTCGAGGTCGAGGTTCGTGATCGACTTGACCGTGTTGATCGCGGAGATGCTCTTCGCGCCGCCTTTCGCCGCGCCGCGGGCGGGCGGCTCGATCGTCGTGATGTTGGGCGTCATCTTCGCGATGAACGGAATGCTCGTGGTGCTGACCACGGCCTTCGTGTATTTCTCGACGAGCGCGGGGTCGCTGCCGACGTCCGAGCCCATCGCGTGGCTCGTCATCTGCGGGCAGCTGAAATTGCCTTCGATGAGGTCCACGCCGGCCTGCTCGCTCATCTTCGCGAGCGCCTTCCACTCAGAGACCGACGAGCCCATGATCGACGCGACGACGACCTTGTCCGGGTAGTCGCGCTTCAGCCGGTAGAGGTACTCGAAATTTTGCTCGGTCGGCTTGTCGGAAATCTGCTCCATGTTTTTGAAGCCGATCCACGGCAGGCCCTCCTTGCCGTTGTTGTCGAAACGCGGCGAGCATTCGTCCGCGACGAAGATGCCGACGGTCTTGAAAAACACGCCGCCCCAACCGGCCTCGAAACACTTCGCGACCATGTCGTAATTCCCGCCGACGGGCGAGCTCGACAGGAAGAAGGGGTTCTCGCATTCCACGCCCATATACTTGATGGAAAGATCTTTTTTGACAGCCATCTACTTCACCCCCTTGTTCAAATAACGAAGAATCGCCTGCGCGGCCTCCTTGCCTTCCTTGACGGCCTCGACGACCGTGCTGCCTCCGTTCGTGATGTCGCCGGCGGCAAACACGCCCTTCACGCTGGTTCGCCCGCCGCCGCGGATCGCGACGCAGCCTTTGCCCGTGGTCGCGGCGCCCGAAACGACCGCCCCGATGTCCTCGGCCTGCTGGCCGATTGCGAAGATCGCGTAGTCGCAGGCCACCTTCGCCTCGGACTTGCCGTCGCGGCCTTGGAATACCGCGTACTCGACCTTGCCGCCCTTGCCCGTGAATGCCTTCGGCGCGAAGTTTTGCGTAAGGCCGATGCCGAGGTCAAGCGCATAACGAATCTCGTCCATGTTCGCGGGCGCCTCGCCGATCGTGCGCCGATACCAGATCTGCACGTCCGCGCCCTGGAGCCGGGCGGTCGTCGCGCAGTCCATCGCGACGTCGCCGCCGCCGATGACGACGACCTTCTTGCCCTGCATCTGCGGGAAGCCGCCCCGCGTCCGCGCCTGCTTCAGGAAGTCCACGGCGCGCAGGACGTTTTTCAAGTCCTCGCCGGGGACGCCGGCCGTGCCGCTCTTCCATAGGCCGACGCCGAGGAAGACCGCGTGGAAACCTTCCTTTGCAAGCAGGTCCTCTGCGGTGAGCGCACCCTTTTTCGCGCCGCCGATTTCCGCGCCGAACACAAACTCCACGCCGAGCCCCTCGACGCTCTTGATGTCCCAATCGACGACTTTCTGCGGCAGGCGCGCGGGGGTGATGCCGTACGTCAGCACGCCGCCCGCCTTCTGCTCGCGCTCGTAGATCGTGACCTTCGTGCCCGCCTTCGCGAGTTCCGCGGCGCAGGCGAGCGAGGCCGGGCCCGCGCCCACGCAGGCCACGCGAAAACCGTTATTTGATCTCGGCTTTTTGAGGATTTTCATGCGGAAGGCTTTTTCCTGCTCGACGGCGTAGCGTTGGAGCTTGCCGATTTCGATCGGGCGGTCGATGCCGCAGCGGCTGCACGCCTCCTCGCAGAGCCGGTCGAACGGACAGACGCGCGCGCAGGTGCCGCCGAGCACGTTGTTTTCGCGGATGGTCTCCGCCGCGCCCTTCGGGTTGCGGAAGCGGATCGACCGGATGAATTTTCCGGGGTCCGTCCCCGCGGGGCAGCCCGCGCTGCACGGCGCGTCGTGGCACAACAGGCAGCGCGCCGCCTCCTCCATCGCCGTGCGGTGGTCGAAGCCCCTTTCGGCCTCCGCCGTGTAAGCGCCGGTTTTGATCTTGCTCATGCAATCCCTCCTCTCTTGTTTGCGCGGGGCGGGGCGGCGGAGTCGCCGGAGTCACCGCTTCCGCGCGTTCGGGAAAAGCAATAGCGGGCCTCGGGAAGCACCCAGCTTCCTCACCCGCTCTCCTGATACGGATATTAACATACTTGAAGGTTGCATGGCAATAGCGCGGGGGTAAAGAATTTACGAAGAATTCCTAAAATCGGCGGCTCCGCCGGCGGGAATCGCCCTCTTACACCCGCAGGGCGCGGAGGGCGTTGAGGATGGCGATAAGGGCGACGCCGACGTCGCCGAAGACGGCGGCCCACATGCCCGCGATGCCGAGGGCGCCGAGCACGAGCAGGACGCCCTTCACGCCGAGCGCGAAGACGATGTTTTGCAGGACGATGGCGTGGGTCTTTTTCGCGATGCGGATGGCGGCCGCGAGCTTGCCCGGCTCGTCGGTCATCAGCACCGCGTCCGCCGCTTCGATGGCGGCGTCGCTGCCGAGCCCGCCCATCGCGACGCCGACGTCCGCGCGGGCCAGCACCGGCGCGTCGTTGATGCCGTCGCCGACGAAAATGGCCGTGCCGGGTTGATTTGCGATCCGCTCGAACGCCGCCACCTTTTGATCCGGCAAAAGTCCGGCCGCGTACTCGTCGATGCCGAGCGCGGAGGCGACGACGGCGGCGGTGCGTTCGTTGTCGCCCGTGAGCATCGCGAGGCGCTTCACGCCGACGCCGCGCAGCGCCGCAACGGCCGTCGCCGCGTCGGGCTTGACCTCGTCCGCCAAGAGGATATGCCCCGCAAAGCGACCGCCCTCCGCGACGTACACGACGGTGCCCGCCTCCTGCACGTCCGGATGCGCGATGCCGAAGTCGTCGAGCAGGCGCGCCGACCCCGCGAGGATGTCCGCCCCGTCCGCCGCCGCGCGCACCCCCTTGCCCGCGATCTCCCGTATCTCCGCAAGCGCGCCTTGGCCCCCGGCATCCCGGGTCCCCGCCGCTGCCAGGATCGCCTTTGCGATCGGATGCGTCGACGCCTGCTCGGCCACCGCCGCGAGACGCAGCACCTCGTCTTCGGAAAACCCGCCTGCCGCCGCCACAACCGCCGCGACGCGCACCTTCCCCTTCGTCAGCGTGCCCGTCTTGTCGAAGACGACGGTCTCGGCGCGCGCGAGCGCTTCGAGGTAATTGCCGCCCTTGACGAGCACGCCCTCGCGCGAGGCGCCGCCGATGCCGCCGAAATACGACAGCGGAATCGAGATGACGAGCGCGCACGGGCAGGACACAACGAGGAAGACGAGCGCGCGGTTCACCCACGTCGGGAGAAACGCGGCGTAAGCGGCGAGGCCGGACAGCCCTCCGCCGCCCGCCAGCGCAAGCACGAGCGGCGGCACGAACGCGAGGCAGGCCGCCGCAATGACGACGATCGGCGTGTACACGCGCGCAAACTTCGTGATGAAATTTTCCGCCGGCGCCTTGTGCGCACCCGCCTCCTGCACGAGCTTCAAGATCTTCGCGACCGCGCTCTCGCCGAACAGCCGCGTCACCTCGACGGTCAGCACGCCGCCCTGGTTGACCGCCCCCGCGAGCGCCTCGTCGCCGGGCGCCACGTCCACCGGCATCGACTCGCCCGTGAGCGCCGACGTATCCAGCGAAGAATTTCCTTCAATAATAACGCCGTCCAACGGAACTTTTTCACCCGGGCGCACCAAGATGAGCGCCCCCACCGGCACCGCTTCGGGGTCGACTTCCGTCACGGCCGGCATCGCCGTTGCGAAGCCGGTCGCCTCGCCGTTCTGCGCCGCCGTCCGAATCAGATTCGCGCGGTCCGGCCGCACCTCCATGAGCGCGGTGATGGCGCGTTTGGAGCGGTCGACGGCGCGGTCCTCGAACCCTTCGCCGATGCGGTAGAAGAGCATGACCGCGACGCCTTCGGGAAATTCCCCGATCGCGAACGCGCCGACGCTCGCGACGGCCATGAGGAAATTCTCGTCGAAGACCTGCCCCTTGGAGATGTTGCGGCCGGCGTCCACAAGCACCTCGCCGCCGACGAGGACGTAGGCCGCGAGAAACAGAACGAGCCTCGGTACGCCCGCAAAGCCGGCCGCGCCCGCAATCTGGAGCGCCATGCCGACGGCAAAAATCACCGCGCCGCCGATGAGCAGAGACCTCGAGACGCGCCCGCCGGCCGCGCCCTCTGCAAGCCCCCCGTGTCCGTCGCGCTCATCCGCCCGCGAGAAATCCGTCTTCGCCGCGCAATGCGCGCAGCAGGCGTCGCCTTGTCCGCGGGCAAAGGCCCGCTCTTCGATTGCGTGTTCCATCGTCGTCATCGCCGTCACCGTCCTACCTGTGCGAAGCATGCAGCAGCCCCTGATAAAAGATGTTCGCCACATGCTCGTCGTCGAGCGAATAATAGATCGTCTTCCCGTCGCGCCGCGTGCGCACGAGCCGCGCCGCCCGCAGCACCTTCAGGTGGTGCGACACCGCCGGTTGCGACATCCCGAACAACGCCGCCACGTCGCAGACGCAAATCTCCGAGAGCAGCAGCGCGTTCACGATTCGCAGCCGCGTCGGATCCGCCAGCGCCTTGAACAACTCCGCCGTCGCGTCGATGTCCTCGGGAATCGACAGCCCCTTGCGCACCTGCGCCACCGTCTTCTCGTGCAAGCAGTTCCCCTCGCAGACCAACGGCTCCTTTTCCGCCGCCGCCTTCGTCTTCGCTTTCGCCGTGCTCTTCACAACCGCCATCGCCTTATCCTTTCAATTCAATAATTAAACATATAAGCAGTTGTTTATATAATAACACACACAGCCCCCTTGTCAAGTGTTTTCTCAAACTCGCTTACTTCACTGTGATCTTCACCTTTGCGGACTTCCCGCCGGCCTTCACGGTCACCGTTGCCGTGCCCTTCTTCTTCGCCGTCACCTTGCCCGCCTTGTCGACGGAAACGATCTTCTTCGACTTGCTGTCGAGGCTGAACTTCGCGACCGCGCCCGTGGCGCCCTTCGGCGTCAGCTTCACGGAAATCGTCGTCGTCTGGCCTGCCTTCAGCGAGGATTTCTTCGCCTTCGCGGTCACCTTCTTCACCTTGACCGCCTTCGCGACGACCTTCACGGTGTATTTGGCGACCTGCTTGCCCGTCTCGTCCGTGACCGTAATCGTCACGGTGCCGTTTTTCTTCGCGGTCACCTTGCCGTCCTGAACCGTCGCGACGCCGGGCTTGCTCGATGTCCAGGTGAGCTTCGCGGCGGACGCGTCGCCCGACGCCATGTCGACCTCATACGGAATCGTCAGCTTGCCGTTTTTCGCAAGCGTGAACGACGTCTGCGCCGACCGCACCTTCGCGACGGACGCCGTCGTGGTCGTGGTCGGCGTCTGCGTATCGCCGATTTGCGTGTCACCGCCCTGCGTGCCACCGTCCTGTGTGCCACCGTCCTGTGTGCCGCCACCTTGTGTGCCGCCGCCCGCTGGCTTCGGCACCGTGATGGTCGTCGTCTGCCCCACCGTGAGCGCGATGACCTCCGCGTCGTCTATGTCAGGATCCGCGACCGTAGCTCCGTACCAGCCATAGACCGTCGGCTCACTTTCGTTCAACGCATCCTCATCCGCATAGATCCGATAGCTGACCTTGTAGCTCCCCGTCGGAAGTCCGGTGTTCCAAATCGCCGATGTGGCGTTTGACCTATACAGAAATTTATCTGTTAGAAAATAATATTGATCGTCGTAATCATCGTAAACGCATACTTCTAAATACGCCGCGTACCACGTAGCCGTACCCACGTTGACCGTCAGCGTCGCAGACGGCGACAATACCATCGTGAAATTGATATTCGGAACGGTTGCGTTGGTCACATTTATGACGGCAGCGCTATCCAATGTAGCTCCACCATACCAAGCGTCATCATATCCGTACGAATAAGCCCCGACCTTGTATTTTCCGGCGGGTAGATAAGGAAAGACGAAATGACAGCCGTCATCAACTTCCCACATATAATATTCTCGGTACTGATAATACTCG